>NZ_JBEXUE010000315.1:0-12077 GCF_040614275.1 Streptosporangium sp. NPDC006013 | reverse complement strand
CTCGGCCGTCAACGGCACCAACCCCACCGCGGGTCCCGCGGGGAGCGGCGGCTTCGGCGGCATGCGGGGCGGCTTCCCCGGAGGTCCCACGGGTCGCCCACACCACCCGCGGCGAGCAGCGCGCCGAGCAGGTCCGCGGCCCCTGGCCGGTCGGCGGGGTCCTTGGCCAGGGAGGCCTCGACGGCCGGGCGCAGCAGCGCGGGCACCGAGGCCACCCTCGGCGGCTCGACCATGATGCGCCGGGTCAGCACGTCCGCCTCACCCGTGCCGAAGGGATGGTGGCCGCCGGCCGCGTAGGCCACCAGGCAGCCCCAGGCGAAGATGTCGGAGGCGGGCAGCGCGAGCCCGCCGGTGAGCCGCTCCGGGGCGACCCAGCCGGGACTGCCCATGACCTGCCCCGCCTGCGTGTGCGCGGCGAGGACGTCGATGTCCCTGGCGATGCCGAAGTCGATCACCCGCGGACCGGTGTCCGACAGCAGCACGTTGCCCGGTTTCAGATCCCGGTGGACCAGCCCGGCCTCGTGCACCGCGACCAGCGCGGCGGCCACCCCCAGGGCGACGCCGTAGGCCAGGTCGGGGGTGAGCGGGCCGTGCGTGGAGACCACCTGGGAGAGCGCGGGGCCCGGAACGTACTCCGACACCAGGTAGGGGCGGTCCTTGTCGGTGCCGTCCTCGATCACCGCGGCGGTGCAGAAAGGCACCACTCTCCGGGAGAATCTCACTTCCTCGGCGAAACGGGCGCGGAGCGTGGCATCGTTGAGGTGCATCGGGTGCGGGGTCTTGATCGCCACCACCCCGCCCTGCGGGTGCTGGGCCAGATAGACGATGCCCATGCCGCCCGTTCCGAGGCGGCCGAGCAGAAGGTAACGGCCGATGATGACCGGGTCCCCGACGGTCAGCGGCCGCACACCGGTCGGCAAGCCGCTTATGGGACCTGTTCCCCCACGTGCCATCCTCGTTGAGCCTCTCGTGCGCGGGCTACGGCAAGCACACTGTGACGGGATTCGAGCGCCCTTCGCTGCCGACAGGCCAGAAGGGATATGAGAGGTAAGACGAATGATCCCTGGGGGTAAGAAATCCGTGGTGCGCGGGATGCCTTTGCGCCTGGACGGGACGGCGTGACCAGCGGGAAAGGCCCGCGCGGCTGAACACCGCCGGACATCGAAAACCCGGACCGCGGCGGGTCCGCCGCCCCCGCGCTCAGGCCGCCGCGGAACCGGACTGCGCGGGCGGGGTCCCGAGAGCGGAGGCGTCCCCGGCGGGAAGGCCGGACACGGGAAGATCCGAGGCCAGGAGATCCTGCGCGGCGAGGCCCTGGTCGGGTACGTCCTGGGCGAGCAGGTCCCGCGCGGAGACCTCGCCGGCGGGCGGGAGGTCCTGAGCGGCGGCGAGAAAGCGGGCGATGTGCGAGTAGACCTTGCGGGCCTCGGGGACGACGTCGGCGAGAATGGCGAAGACGTGCGGCATACGGGGCCACTCCTCGTACGTGACCGGCACCCCGGCCGCACGGGCCCGCTCGGCCACCCGGCGGCCCTCGTCGCGCAGCACCTCGGTGGAGCCGGTGACGACCATCAGCGGCGGCAGACCGGTGTAGTCACCGAGGACCGGGGAGAGCAGGGGGTCATGGGGGTCGAGACCGGCCGTCCAGCGGCGGGCGAGCCAGTCGACGCGGCCGGCCGGGATCAGCGGATCGAGCATCCGGTTGACCCTGCGGGGCGCACCGGTGAGATCCGTCCACGGCGACAGGCACACGGCGGCGGCCGGCAGCGGCATGCCCTGGTCGCGAAGCGCCAGGAGCGCGGCCAGGGTGAGGTGACCACCGGCCGAGTCCCCGCCGAAGACGATGTCGGCGGGGTCGTAGTCCTGCTCCAGCAGGCACCGGTAGGCGGCGATCGCGTCCGCGAGCGCCTCGGCCGGCCTGTGCACCGGGCCCTGGCGGTAGTCGACCGCCAGCACCGGCCGCCGGGCCGCGGCCGACAGGCGCCAGGTGATCGGCCGGTGGGTGACCGGGGAGCAGGCGAAGTAGCCCCCGCCGTGGAAGTAGAGCAGGACCTTGCGCTCGTCGAGCTCCTCGCCCGCGCGGACCCACTCTCCCGGACACGGCCCGGCCTCGTCGGGCGTCACACGCACATGGATGGGCAGGCGGAGCGGAACCCTGCCCGCCAGAGCCACGATGCGCGAGGCCGCGACGAAACCGATGTCGGTTCTCAGCAGCAGCTGGGAAGCGGGCTTGAAGGTGCCGCGCATGATCGCGTTGAGGGTCGCGGCCTGCCAGCTGAAGGGGTAGGCCGGACTGACGTCCATATCTATCTCATGGCGCATGGGGGACCTCCACAAAAGGACATTCCCCTCATAACATACTTTTATCGGCGATTCTACATATCGAGCAGATTGCAACTATGTATCGCATCGGTATACAACACGCTGGGGACACGACCGAATCCAGGTGAAATCCCGACGAAAGCCCGACATCGGACCGGGCCACCACCCGCCGCCCGGATCCCGTGACCGGCTCGCACCCGCTCATCGCCAAAAATCCGTTGCCCCTCCCCAGACCACCCAGGAGGATGGGAGGGCCGTTCTGACGCCCACCGGGAGGCAGCCTTCCTGCTCTACGCGCGTATCGCCGGATACGGCTTCCGCCGCCACTCCACCTACCGCGCCGCCGCCGTCGCCGGAGCCTTCACCAACACCGTCTTCGGCATCCTCCGCGCCTACGTCCTGATCGCCCTCTGGCAGGCCCGCCCCGGCCTCGCCGGGTACGACCTCGCCGACGCCGTCACCTTCTGCTTCCTCAGCCAGGCGTTCATCGGCCCCATGCAGGTCTTCGGCGGCGGCCTGGAACTCTCCGAACGCGTGCGCAGCGGAGACGTGGCCCTGGACCTGGTCCGCCCCGCCTCCCTGCAGATGTGGAGCCTCGCCGACGATCTCGGCAGGGCCGCATACCTCTTCCTGCTACGCAGCCTGCCGCCGACGGCCGTCGGCGCCGCGCTGTTCGGCCTCGTCGCGCCGGCCGACCCGGTGACCTGCCTCTCCTTCACAGCCGGCCTCATCCTGGGAGTGGTCGTCAGCTTCGCCCTGCGCTACCTGGTGGCGCTGTCCGCCTGCTGGGTGGTCGACGACCGGGGCGTGCAGTCGCTGTCACTGGTGACAACGCTCTTCTTCAGCGGCATGGTCCTGCCACTGAACCTCTTCCCCGGCTGGCTCGGCACCCTGGCCGAGGCGCTCCCGTGGTCGGCCATGGTGCAGGTACCCGCCGACCTCTACCTCGGCAAACGAGACGTCCTGGAAGCCCTGGGGTTCCAGCTCGCCTGGGCGGTGGCACTACTGGCCCTGGGAGCCCTGGCCACGGGCGCCGCCCGCAGGAAGGTCGTGATCCAGGGTGGTTGACGGCACGCGGAGGACCACCGGGACGGGCGGCCGACGGTGAGGACGTACCTCCTGCTGGCCTGGACCTGGCTGAGAGCCTCGGCACAGTACCCGGGGCCGCTGATCATGATGATGCTGGGCTCGTTCGCGGTCAACGCGCTGGACGTGGCGGCGATCTTGGTGATCTTCGAGCACACCGGGTCGCTGGGCGGCTTCGGCCTGGCCGAGGTGATGTTCCTGTACGGCACCTCCGGCCTGTCCTTCGCCCTGGCCGACATGCTCTTCGGCAACCTCGACCGGCTCAGCCAGCACATCAGGAGCGGCAGCTTCGACACCATGCTGATCCGCCCGGCGAGCGCCTTCACTCAGATGGCCGTCGACCGCTTCAGCGTGCACCGCTTCGGCAGGACGGCACAGGCCGCCGTCGTGCTCGCCGTCGCCCTGCCCCAGCTCGGCCTCTCCTGGAGCAGGATCTGGATGATCCCGCTGATGGTCCTGTGCGGGGTCGTCATCTTCGCCTCGGTCTTCACCCTCGGCGGCGCCATGCAGTTCCTGCTGACCAACGCCCCCGAGGTGGCCAACGCCTTCACCTACGGCGGCAGCACCCTCACCCAGTACCCGCTGAGCGTCTACGGCTCCGAGCTCGTCAAGGGCGTCACCTTCGTCGTGCCGCTGGCGTTCGTGAACTGGCAGCCCGCGCTGTTCGTGCTCGACCGCGAGGACCCCTTCGGCCTGCCGTACTGGCTCCGTTTCGCCTCGCCCTCAGCGGCCGTCGCCCTGGCCGCCGTCGCCGCCCTGGCCTGGCGGGCGGGCATCCGCCGCTACCGCTCGACGGGAAGTTGACACATGATCGAACTCGACCGGGTCGGCCGCTCGTTCACCGTGGGCCGCCGCAGGGCCAAAAAGACCGTGCACGCCGTACGGGATCTGTCGTTCAGCGTGGAAGCTGGGGAGTTCGTCGGCTACCTCGGCCCCAACGGCGCGGGCAAGTCCACGACCATCAAGATGCTCACCGGCATCCTGGCGCCGACCTCCGGCAGCATCCGGGTGGCCGGGCTCGATCCGACGCGTCGCCGCACCGCGCTGGCACGCAGGATCGGGGTGGTGTTCGGCCAGCGGACGACCCTGTGGTGGGACCTGCCGCTGCGGGACAGTTTTGAACTGGTCCGGCACCTTTACAAAGTAGATCAAAAAGACTTCCGGCGACGGCTGACCGAGCTGACCGAACTCCTCGGCCTCGCCGGCTTCATGGGCACTCCGGTCCGCCAGCTCAGCCTCGGCCAGCGCATGCGCGGCGACATCACCGCCGCGCTCCTGCACGACCCCGCCGTGCTGGTGCTCGACGAGCCCACGATCGGCCTGGACGTGGTCAGCAAGGCCGCCATGCGCGACTTCCTGCTCCGCCTCAACGCCGAGCGCGGCACCACCGTCCTGCTCACCACCCACGACCTGGGCGACATAGAGAAGCTCTGCCGCCGCGTCATGCTGATCGACCGCGGCAGCCTGGCCTTCGACGGCACCCTCGACGACCTGCGCGCCACCGCCCCCGGGGAGGCCTCCATGGAGGACGTGGTCGCCCGCCTCTACTCCGCCTGATCCCCGGGAAGGCCGGTGGCCGGAAGCTCAGCGGTAGTCCTGCTCGCCGGACTCCTCGTACTCCTCCTCGTCCCGGAACCGCGGCGCCCAGCGGGAGGGCATCAGCACCGGCAGGAACAGCAGGACGCCGAGGAGGGCGTAGACACCGGTGGTCAGCAGCAGGCCCATGCCGCGACCCGCCTGCAGGAGCAACGGGTGGAAGGTGGGGTCGTCGGGAACCAGCCCCATGGCGCGGCGGACGTCCAGGGCGTAGACCACGGTCCAGGCCAGCAGCACCATCGACGGAACGAAGGTGGCCAGCGGGGAGACCCGACCGGCGACCACCAGGCCGACCAGGAGGCCGATCGCGGCCATCACCCCGAGGGCGATCCAGACCTTCGAGCCGCTCTCCGCGGGAACGGGAAGGGGCGCCAGGCTCGCCCCCGCCTCCTGCACCGCCCAACCGGCGCCGAAGAGCAGCACCGCCGCCATAACCAACCCGACAAGCACCCCAAAAACGTGCCGCATCCCTACCACCTTGGATTGAAGGATCTGTCAGGATCGCGGCCACCATAGCGACAAAAATCTTAAAACGGCAGACATCTCAGAGGCGTGAGAGCATATGGGGCACCATGCGCGCCCGTCTCCCATTACGCCTCACGCGCGCGGCCGCCTTCTCGGCCGTCTGCGTGACGCTCGCCGTCCTCGGCCACGTGGTCGCGGGCGGTTCCGGGCCGGAGCCGTGGGCGGTGGCGAGCGGCGCAGCCGCGGTCATGGCGGTGAGCGTGCTGCTCGCCGGGCGCGAGCGGTCCACCGTGGCGATCAGTACCGTGCTGTCCGTCCTGCAACTGTCCTTGCACGAGTTGTTCCTCCTCGGTGACGCCACCGGGATTCCGGTGGCCCCGCATCCGCACGTCAGGGGGCTGGGCGAGAGCCTCGGCATGCTCGTCGCGCACCTCACCGCGACGCTGGTCACCGGATGGTGGCTGGCCCGCGGCGAGACCGCCCTGTGGGCGCTGCTCCGCTCGGCCCGGCACCGCCTCGGCGCGATGTTCCGGCTGCTGCGGCTCCCGGCCGTGGCCGCGGCTCCGCCGCGTCCCGCCCGCACCCCGGTCACGCCCGTCTTCGCGCGCGCCGTTCTCCGTCACTCCGTCAGCCGGCGTGGTCCTCCACTCCCCGCCGCCTGACCCGCCCCCCGAAATCCTGAAATCCCGAAGTGGAGAACCCCCATGCCGCTTTCCCATGCCCGCCGTCTGGCCACCGTCACCGCCGGTGTCACCGCCCTCACCCTCGGTCTCGCCCTGCCCGTCCTCGCGCACGTCACCATCAATCCCAACAGCGCCCAGCAGGGCGGCTTCACCAAGGTCGCCTTCCGGGTCCCGAACGAGCGTGACGACGCCTCCACGAACAAGCTGGAGGTGACCTTCCCCGTCGACCACCCGCTGGCGTTCGTCTCGGTCAAGCCGGTACCCGGCTGGAAGGTCAAGGTGGTCGAGGGCAAGCTGCCCAAGCCGGTCACCACCGAGTACGGCGAGCTCACCGAGGCGGTCACGAAGGTCATCTGGTCGGGCGGAAAGATCGAACCCGGCCAGTTCCAGGAGTTCGAGGTGTCCATGGGCAAGCTGCCCACCGACACCGACCAGCTCATCTTCCCCACCACCCAGACCTACACCGGTGGCGAGGTCGTCAAGTGGGCGGACGAGCCCAAGGCCGACGGTTCCGAGGCCGAGCGTCCGGCCCCGGTGCTGAAGCTCACCCCCGCCTCCGCCGAGGGTGACGGTCACGGCGCCGCCGCCTCCGCGACGCCGTCGGCCGTGGCCGTATCGGCCGCGCCCTCGGTGGCCCCCGCCGCCTCCGCGTCCGAGGGCTCGGACGGAACCGCCCGCCTGCTCGGCGGGGCCGGCCTGGTGCTCGGGCTCGTCGGGACCGTGGTCGGCGCCCTCGGCCTGCGCCGCGGCGGCCGCGCCTCCTGATCCAGCGTGAGACGGCCCCGGAGAGCAGCTCTCCGGGGCCGTCTCGCGTTCTCCGGCGGAACGGGCGAGTCGAGTACGCCACGTACTCCACTCGCACCCGAGCGACCTGCGCCACCGCGAGCTCGCCCTGGTCTGGCATGGGAGCCTGTGGCAGGCGGGCGTGGCCGCGACGTGGCCCCCGGGAGCGTGCCCGGCTGCGCCTGAGCTCAGGCGGTGATGTCCTTGCCGGTGAAGCGTGCCCAGGCGATGGAGCAGAAGACCGCGGCGTAGGCGGCGAAGACCAGCAGGCCCTGCCCCATGTCGCCGGTGGCCACCGGGTCCCGCAGAACACCGTCGAAGCCGCTCCACCACTCGGTGAGCAGGTACGGCTGGAGCGCGGACAGCTGCGGAACGGCTCGCAGGACCTGGGCCACGATGACGATGACCACTGTCGAGGCGATGGCTCCGACGGACACCTCGGTCAGGGTCGACAGGGCCAGTGCGATGGCGGCCAGGGCCGCCATGCCGGCGGTGACGTACAGCACGACGACGCCGATCCGCAGCACCCCGTCGAGGAAGGGGATCGTCCCTCCCGACAGCAGCGTGATCGGGCCCGCCGGGAACAGCACCAGGCCGACCAGGAGCGCGGACAGCGCCACCGCGGTGACGGCGGCCAGGCAGAAGAGGACCACGGTGGCGTACTTGACCGCCAGCAGGCGGGTCCGGCCCGCCGGGGCCGCGAGCAGGTAGCGCAACGTGCCGATGCCCGCCTCCCCCGCGATCGAGTCTCCCGCGACGATCGCGACGGAGACCGGCAGCATCAGCTGCACCAGCAGCGAGAGCGCGGCGAAGGTGAGGAACAACCCGTTCCCGGTGATCTGCTCGAAGATCGCCGGAGCACCGGTCCCGTCCCCGCCGGTCCCGGCGAACATCCGCAGCGCGATGCCGATCAGCATCGGGATCACGGTGAGCACCCCGAGCATGGCGAGGTTTCTGGGCCGCCGGAACGTCAGGCCGACCTCCGAGCCGAGCAGCCGCAGCCACGCCCTGGGGGCGCTCACCGCCCGCGGCGGGGGAATCGGGCGCCCACCGGCGACCTGACCCGCCGTCATGACCGGGTCCCTCCCCTGGGCCGGGTCCTGGTCAGGGGTGGCGCGTGTGACGTTCTCGGTGGACACGGCTTCCTTTCCGCTAACCGTCGACATCGAATCCCTCTCCGGTCAGGCCCACGAACACGTCCTCAAGAGTGGGTCGCTGGACGGCCAGGCCGCGGACGGCGACGCCACTGGTGACCAGCGCGGCGCATACCTGCTCCGGCAGGCCGGCTCCCAGTGCCGCGCTGACGTCGCCGTCACCGAGACGGATCTCCGGCAGGCCGAGTCCGGCGAGCACCGCCGCCGCCGCCTCGACGTCGGGGGTCTCCACCCGGATCCTGACCGTCTCCGATGCCCGCAGGTCGGCGATGGGTCCCTGCGCGACCAGCCGTCCGGCCCGCATGACCGCGACGTGGGAGCACATCTGCTCCACCTCCGCCAGCAGGTGGGAGGAGACGAAGACGGTGGTCCCCTCGGCGGCGATCTCCTTGACCAGGCCGCGCACCTCACGGGTGCCCTGCGGGTCCAGCCCGTTGGTCGGCTCGTCGAGGATCAGCAACTCCCTGGGGCCGAGCAGGGCGGCGGCGATGGCCAGCCGCTGGCGCATGCCGAGCGAGTAGGCCCGGTAGCGCTTGCCCGCCGCGGCGGCCAGGCCCACCCGTTCCAGCGCGAGTCCGATCCTGGCCGAGACGGTGCGCGGGTCGGCCGACGGGTCGGCGGCGTCATAGCGGCGCAGGTTCGCCTCGCCCGACAGGTAGGGGTAGAAGGCCGGCCCTTCGACCAGCGCTCCCACCCTCGACAGCACGCCGCCCACCCCGCCGGGCATCGGCGTGCCGAGCAGCCGCCACTCGCCCGCCGTCGGCGCCACCAGGCCGAGCAGCATGCGGATGGTGGTGGTCTTGCCCGAGCCGTTGGGGCCCAGGAAGCCGAACACCGACCCGCTGGGCACGGCGAGGTCGAGGGCGTCCACGGCCACCTGCCCGCTCCCGAACCGCTTGGTCAGCCCGCTGGTGACGATGGAGAGCTCCGCGCCGGGCGCCTCTCTCCGGGCACCGCCCCCCGGATCCCCGACACGGGATCCGGGGACGTCCACCGCGAGCCCGGCGTCTGTCGGCATCCGGCTCATTTCCGACCGGCCGCCTCGGACAGTTTCTCCGGGGTGACGGCGCCGACCAACAGGCGGCCGTCGTCGGTCAGCAGCGCGGAGACCAGCTTGGTCTGGATGACCTTGCCGCTGCCCCAGGTCCCGCTGATCGGCTTGGCCGACTTCAGCAGGGCGTCGCCGATCGCGCCGACGCCCGCCCCCGCGGATTCCTCGCCCTGGCCCGATCCCTGGCCGGTGAGTTCCTGCTCGGAGACGGGGATCACCGCGACCGTGGTCCAGCCGTCGCCGACGGTGCTGATCTCGCCCCTGAGCTTCTCCGCGTCCTTGAGGTTCTCGTCCTGCTCCGGCCCCCGCTCCTTGAGGATCTCGGCGATCGACGTCTCCTCGACCTTGGCGCCCGCGGGCGGGGTGAAGGTGAAGTTCTCCGCGGCGGGCGGGGAGAAGGTGACCGAGGTGAAACCGACCTCGAAGGCGGGCTCGGCCGCGCTCCTGGCGTAGACCTGGACCCGCAGCGGGACCAGGGTCTCCCCGTCCAGCGCCAGCTTGACCTCCTTGACCAGGGACGAGGTGTCCTTGGGCGCGAACGCGAGCTGGTAGGCCGCGCGGTCGGCGACCTTCTCGGTGTTGCTCACGCTGACCACCGTGTCGGCGCCGACCCGCTGCAGCAACTGCTGGGCGAGCTGCTGCGGCGTGGTCGCCGTGGGCAGCGCCTCGTGGGCGCGGGCCGCTTCCTCGCCCTGTTCCCCGCTCCCGGCCTTGACCCGGGTGGCCTTGTTCTCGTCGCTCTGCCACAGCCAGATCTGGTCGCCGTTGGTGATCAGGTCGGTCTCGCTCATCCGGCCGGGAAGGGCGAAGCGGACCTTGTCCGCCCCTCCGTACCAGACCTTGAGCTCGTGCGAGCCCGAGAGCAGGGCGATGGGCGAGGACCCGCCCATGCCCGGCACCTCCGGCAGTCCCGGCAGCCCGAGTGAGGCGGTCTGCATGACGGTGCCCGACATGGGTTTCAACCCGGCCCGGCCGGCCTGGGCCGCGCTCGCGAGCAGCTGCTCGGCGGTACGCTCGGGCAGGACGGGATCCCCCTGGACGGCGGCGATGACCGGCCCGGCTCCGATGGCTCCGGCGATCACCGCGACCGCGGCGGCCGGCACGGCCCACCTCACTGCGCGTCCACGTCTCGCTCGTTCTGACATCTCATTCCTCCACGCTATGCCGTCAGTGCCTGTGAACAGCAGCCTGCGGGACGGCTCCTGTGCCGAGGCTGAGACAGACTGAGAGGGCTCACAGGATTCTCAGCCACCTCTCAGGCCTGGTGGTCGAGGATGGGAACGTCCAAGGTGAGAGAAGAGGTGGATCATGCGGGTTCTCGTCGTGGAGGACGAGCGGCGGATGGCCGCGGCCCTGCGGCGGGGGTTGCAGGCCGAGGGGTTCGTGGTCGACCTCGCGCACGATGGGGAGGACGGCCTCCACCAGGCCAGGCACGGCGAGTACGACGTGATGGTGCTGGACATCATGTTGCCCAGGATCTCCGGCTACAACGTCTGCAAGCAGCTGCGGGCGGAGGAGAACTGGGTGCCGATCCTGATGCTGTCGGCCAAGGACGGCGAGTACGACATGGCCGACGGGCTCGACCTCGGCGCCGACGACTACCTGACCAAGCCGTTCTCGTACGTGGTGCTGGTGGCCAGGCTGAGGGCGCTGCTGCGGCGCGGCGCGCACCGGCGCCCGTCCGTGCTGAGGGCCGGGGACCTGGCACTGGATCCGGCGCGGCGGCGCGTCACCAGGGGCGAGACGCCGGTGGAGCTGACACCCAGGGAGTTCGCGCTGCTGGAGTTCCTGATCCGCCACCACGACGAGGTGGTCTCCAAGACGGAGATCCTGGAGCACGTCTGGGACACCTTCGACACCGACCCCAACGTGGTCGAGGTCTACGTCGGCTATCTGCGGCGCAAGATCGACGTGCCGTTCTCCAGGAACGCGCTGCAGACGGTGCGGGGAGCGGGATACCGGCTGGCCGGCGATGGTGGCTGAGACGGCGGCTGCTCCCGCGCCCCGGCCCCGCCAGGCTCCTCCGGCCGACCCGCCCCCGGCGACCGGCGCGACACCGGGGGGAAGGCGTCGCGCGGTCGGCCTGTGGCGGCGCCGGAGCCTGCGCTTCCGGCTGACCGCGGTCGCCTCGGCCGTGCTGGCGGTGGCACTCGCGGTCTCGGCGTACGTGATGATCGGTGTGCTCCGCAACGCGCTGCTGAGCACCATCGACGACTCGATCTACCAGCGGGCCAGGGAGACGGTCTCGCTGGCCGACGCCGAGCGGCTGCCCAACGAGGTGACCTCGCCGGACGGCACGCTCCTGCAGGTGATCGACGGCGCGGGGCGGATCACCCACACCACCGCCGGCACCGACCGGCTGGTGCCGCTGCTGAACGCCGCCGACCGGGCCGAGGCGATCGGCGCGGCCGAGGCTCGCTTCCTGGACGGGAAGCCGTACGGCATCCCGCACGTGCTGCGAGTCCGGGTGCTCAGCGCCGACGGGGGAAGGACGGTGATCGCGGCGCGCCCCTTCAGCGAGGTGCAGACCAGCATCTCCACGGCCGGGCACGTGCTGCTCGTCGGCACGCCGCTGCTGCTGATCCTGCTCGCCGGGGTCAGCTGGGTGATCATCGGCGGGACCCTGCGGCCGATCACGGCACTGCGCCGGGGCGCGGAGGAGATCACCGACACCGCTCGCTCCCATCGCCTGCCGGTGCCCGAGGCGCGCGACGAGGTGCACAGCCTGGCCACGACGCTGAACGCGATGCTGGCCCGGCTGGAGAAGGCGGACATCCGGCAGCGGGCCCTGGTCTCGGACGCGGCGCACGAGCTGCGCAGCCCGCTGGCGAGCATCCGGCGTGGCGCTGATCAGGGCGATCAGCCCGTAGCCGAGACCGATACCGACCAGTGTCCCGGCCAGCGACGCGAGCACCCCGACGACGGCCGCCTCGCGGC
>NZ_JBEXUE010000314.1:0-12101 GCF_040614275.1 Streptosporangium sp. NPDC006013 | reverse complement strand
ACCAAACGAGCACAGCGACACCCCGGGCTCCGTGATACTCCACCGGAAAGAAGAAGCCCCCGCCCCCTCCCGCCGGGAACGAATACCAGCGAAAGATCATCCGACCCGCCCTCCCCGGAATCGGGCAGTCCATGCCCCCGCCGCCCCTCCGGCCCCGGTGCGGAGCCGCGCCTCAAGGAACAGGACGTCCACGACGGACACCCCGACCACGACCCGCCCGGCTCCGGAGATCGGCTCCGGCGCCCGGTCCACCATCGGTACCTCTGGTCCCCCGAACCCGGTTACCTGGACAATGCGCATATCGATCACTCTCCCTCGATGCCTTCGCGCGCAGTCGCAAACCTCAGGTTCTGTTGATGCCGACCGACAACGAAAGGATCATGCCTGTGCACCCTCCCGCCCATGACCCGCAGGGCTACCGCGACCGTGTGAGAGGTTGCCTGCTGGGCGGCGCGCTCGGCGACGCGCTGGGGGCGCCCATCGAGTTCGAGTCGATCGGGAGGATCCGCAGGCAGCACGGACCCGCGGGAGTGACCGGGCTGGTCCCCGACTGGCGCGGCGCGGTGGGCATGATCACCGATGACACGCAGATGACGCTGTTCACCGTCGAGGGGTTGATCCGCGGCGGCGACGTCGGCGCGGTCCACCACGCCTACCTGCGCTGGCTGGACACCCAGCAGCAGCGCTCCCCCTGCCCTTCGGGGAACGACCCGATCCGCACCGGCCTGCTCCGCGAGCAGAGGTGGCTCTACTCCCGGCGGGCCCCCGGGAACGCCTGCCTGTCGGGCCTGCGACACCGGGGCTCGGTCGCCCCCGCGCCGTTCGGTGAGCCGGGGCCGGTCAACCCCGATTCCAAGGGCTGCGGAACGGTGATGCGCTCGGCCCCGTTCGGCCTGCGCGCACGGAGCCCCCGGAGTCCACGCCACGCCTTCGAGCTGGCCGCCGAGTGCGCCCAGCTCACCCATGGCCACCCCACCGGCTACCTCGCCGCCGGCGCCTTCGCGGCCATCGTGCACTTCCTGGTCACTCCCGCCGAGCAGACCTCGCCGGACATGGCGGAGGACATGACGGAGGACGAGCCGCTCGCGCGGGCCGTACGGCAGGCGACGGACCTGCTGGAGACGTACCCCTCGCACGAGGAGACCAGCCGGGCGCTGCGCACCGCCGTGTCCCTGGCGGCACAGGGTGGTCCGGGCCCGGAGCGGGTCGAGTCACTCGGCGGAGCGTGGGTCGCCGAGGAGGCGCTGGCCATCGCGGTCTACTGCGCCCTGGCGCACCCCGCGCCCGGCGACGTCGGGCGGGCGCTGCTGCTCGCGGTCAACCACTCCGGCGACAGCGACTCCACCGGGGCCGTCTGCGGCAACCTGCTGGGAGCCCGGCACGGCGAGGCCGCGCTTCCCGCCGGCTGGCTAGCCCACCTGGAGGGCCGCGACGCCATCACCGAGCTGGCGGACGACTTCGCGGCCTGGTCCACCGGAGATCACGAGATCACCGGCGCCTGGCTCAGGAAGTATCCCGGCGCCTGACGCCGATGTCGGCCGGGACTCCGGTTGCTCACCCACCTCCTGGCGACCTGTCGGAGCGACCATCACCATCCAGAGCATGTCGCCGTCCACCCGCGAACCCGCCCGGTCGGACTGAACGCCGAACCGGGCGGCTCGTCACGCGGTTCCCGTCTGCCGCCTGAGTTCGTGGCGGGCCAGGGAGTTCTTGTGCACCTCGTCCGGGCCGTCGGCGAAGCGGAGCGTGCGGATCATGGCGAATGCGGCGGCGAGAGGGAAGTCCTGGCTGAGGCCACCGGCCCCGTGCACCTGAATCGCCTTGTCCAGGATCCATTCCACGGTCTTGGGTGTGGCGATCTTGATGGCCTGGATCTCGGTGTGGGCGCCCTTGGCGCCGACGCCGTCCATCAACCAGGCGGTCTTGAGCACCAGCAGCCGCAGCTGCTCGACCCGGACCCGGGACTCGGCGATCCAGTCGCGGACGACTCCCTGCTCGGAGAGCGGCTTGCCGAAGGCGACCCGCTCGGAGGCGCGCCGGCACATCAGCTCGATCGCCTGCTCCGCGACACCGATCGACCGCATGCAGTGATGGATCCGGCCGCCCCCGAGGCGCGCCTGCGCGATCGCGAACCCGTCGCCCTCTCCGCCGATCAGGTTCCCGGCGGGCACGCGGACGTCGTCGAACGTGATCTCCGCATGCCCGCCGTGGTCGTGGTCGTCGTACCCCAGCACGTGCATACCGCGCCTGACCGTCATCCCGGGGGTGTCGCGCGGGACCAGGATCATCGACTGCTGCCTGTGCCGGCCCGCCGCCGGGTCCGTTTTCCCCATCACGATGAAGATCTCGGCATTGGGGTTCATGGCGCCGGTGATCCACCACTTGCGTCCGTTGACGACGTAGGAATCGCCGTCCCGCTCGATGCGGGTGCTGATGTTGGTCGCGTCGGAGGAGGCGACGTCGGGCTCGGTCATCGCGAAGGAGGACCGGATCTCACCGGCCAGCAGCGGGTGCAGCCACCGCTTCTGCTGCTCCTCGGTGCCGAACATGGCCAGCACCTCCATGTTGCCGGTGTCCGGCGCGGCGCAGTTGAGTGCCGCGGGAGCGATCCGGAGGCTACGTCCGGTGATCTCGGCCAGCGGCGCGTACTGCAGGTTCGTCAGTCCGGCACCGAACTCTCCCGGGAGGAAGAGGTTCCACAGTCCACGTTGCCGTGCCTCGGCGCGCAGTTCCCACAGCACCGGGACGGTGGACCAGGCCCAGGGGTTCCCGAGCGCGGCGAGCTGCTCGTCGAACACCGCCTCGGCGGGGTGGACGCTCTCGTCCATGAAGGCGAGCAGCCGTTCGCGCAGTTCCTCGGTCCTGGCGTCGAAGGTGAAATCCATCAGCGGTGCTCCTTCAGTGCGTCGAGTCCTGCCTTGATCAGGGGCTCCACGGCGGCGCCGACCGTGTCGAATCCGGCTCCGACGGTCTGCCCCCGGGTGTGGCGGCAGTGGATGCCCTCGAGGATCACGGCCAGCTTGAAGTAGGCCAGCCCGAGGTAGAAGCCCATATCCGACAGGTTCCGGCCACTCGCGACGGAGTAGCGGTCCAGGATCTCGCCGTCGGCGAGGTAGCCGGGTGCGGTCGAGACGTCGGGCAGGGTGTGATCGATCCCGAACGTCGCCAGACGCTGGTAGACCAGCAGCAGGGCGAGGTCGGTCAACGGGTCCCCGAGTGTCGCCATCTCCCAGTCCAGCACCGCGACGACGTCGCCCGAGCCGTCGACGAGCAGGTTGTCGAGCCGGAAGTCCCCGTGCACGATCGCGGGGGCCGGCGATTCGGGCACGCTCAGCCGGAGCCGGCGGTGCAGCTCCTCCGCACCGGTGAGGTCCCGGCTGTACGACGCGTCGAGCTGCCTCTTCCAGCGCCGTACCTGCCGTTGCAGAAACCCGGCCGGCCGCCCGAAGTCGGACAGCGCGACGTCCGCCGGATCCACGGCGTGCAGAACGGCGAGGGTGTCGACCATCCGCTCACAGATCGCCCGGGTCCGGTCCCGGCCCAGCGGCTCGACCTGGGAGGCCGTCCGGTACGGCGTCCCCTCGACCTTCTCCATCAGGTAGAACGGCGCACCGATCACGCCGAGGTCCTCGCAGAGCGCGTACGTCCGGGGAACCGGGACGCCGGTGGGGCCGAGCGCGGTGATCACGCGATGCTCCCGGGCCATGTCGTGCGCCGTGGCGAGCACGTGCCCCAGCGGGGGCCGGCGCAGGACCCACTCACCGGTGCCGTCACTCACCAGGTAGGTGAGGTTCGACTTGCCGCCGGCGATCACCTCCGCTCGGAGCGGACCGCCGACCAGCCCGGGCGCGGCATCGGCAAGGTAGGCCGCGACCCGGGCCAGATCCACCCCGGGAGGGTCGTCATGGCCCAGGGCGACGTCGCGCACCTCCTGGTCGGACATGTCAGGCCACCACCGTCGGGACGGTGCCGGCGACGCGGGCGGGCCTGTCACCGCCCTCCCGCCCGACGGTCGCCCGGCCGCGGGTGACGCCGGTGATCGTGTGCCGGTCGCGGTGGCCCAGGTGGGTGCCGACACCGTTGAACGTCCTCATTCGCGTCTCCTCGTCGTCTCCGCCGTCAGGCGCGGGGCCCGCCGGCGACATAGATCACCTGACCGGACACGAACGAGGCCTCCTCCCGTACGAAGAACGACACGGTCGCGGCGATGTCCTCGGGCCGGCCGACCCGGCCGACCGGGATCTCCTTGGCCGCCGCCGCCTTGAAGTGCTCGAACGGCACCCCGACCCGCTCGGCGGTGGCGGCGGTCATCTCGGTCTCGATGAACCCCGGCGCGATCGCGTTCACGGTGACCCCGAACCTGCCCAGCTCGATCGCCAGCGTCTTGGTGAAACCCTGCAGGCCGGCCTTGGCCGCGGCGTAGTTGGCCTGCCCCCGGTTGCCGAGCGCGGAGGTGCTGGACAGGTTCACGACGCGCCCCCATCCCGCCTCGGTCATGTGCTTCTGCGCGGCCCTGCTCATCAGGAAAGCCCCGCGCAGGTGCACGCCCATCACCGCGTCCCAGTCGGTCGCGGTCATCTTGAACAGCAGGTTGTCGCGGATGATGCCGGCGTTGTTCACCAGCACCGTCGGAGCGCCGAGCTCCCCGGCGACCCTGGCCACCGCGGCCTCCACCGCCTGCTCGTCGGCCACATCCACACCGACCGCCAGCGCCCTGCCACCGGCGGCCACGATCTCGTCCACCACCGGCTTGCACGCCGCCTCGTCCAGGTCCAGGACCGCCACGGCGAATCCGTCCTCGCCGAGCCGTTTCGCGACCGCGGCGCCGATGCCACGTGCGGCCCCGGTGACCATCGCGACGCGACCCGGCCGCCGGTTCTGCTGCTCGTTCACTTGGTCTCCTCTGATTGGTATGTCCGAGTCTTGATGTACTGAGAGTGGATCGCCCGGTGATCCCGCGACGGCCGTGGGGGCCGGCGGCTGCCTGCCTGGTCGGCCGGTCACCGACGCGGTGACCACGGACCGCCTTCCGGCGGCCGCGGCGCCGGAGGCCGTGTCACACGCCTCCGGTGAGGGTCACCCCTCCGTCGACCACGATGAGCTGACCGGTGAGCCATCCCGCGTCCTCCGAGAGCAGGAAGGCCACCACGCCGCCGATGTCCTCCGGCACGCCGAGCCGCTTGAGCGGGTAGGCCGACGCGACCTGCTCCTCCCTGCCCTCGTACAGCGCGGTCGCGAACCTCGTCTTCACCACCGCCGGGGCGACCGCGTTGACACGGACACCCGGACCGAGCTCGACCGCGAGCTCCTGGGTGATGTAGGTCAGCATCGCCTTGCTCGCGCCGTAGAAGCCGATGCCCGGCGCCGGCCTGACACCGGCCACCGAGGACACGTTGACCACCGAGCCGCCGTGCTCACCCATCCAGGCGCGGTGCGCCTGCTGAACCCAGGACAGCGCGGCGAGGCAGTTGACCTCGAAGATCTTGCGTGCCACCTCGACGTCGAGATCGAGCATGGGCCCGTAGACCGGGTTGATGCCGGTGTTGTTCACCAGCATGTCGACGCTGCCGAACGCCTCCAGGGTGCGCCGGACCGTGTCCGACTGGTGCTCGACGTCGTCGCTCCCGCCGGCGGACGCGATCGCGTGGCCGGGGCCGCCGAGAGCCCGTACCGCCTCCTCGAGCGCCTCCCGCTTGCGGGCGGTGACGCAGACCCGCGCGCCCTCGGCCACCAGCCGTTCCGCGATGGCGAAACCGATGCCGCGGCTGGCACCGGTCACGATCGCCGTCTTTCCCTCGAACCTCTTCGTCATCTCCGCGCTTCCCCGACCGCTCACTCCGCTGCTTTCCACGTTCTGCCGCCGGTCAGAGACCGAGGTCCCGGCCGATGAGCTCCTTCATGATCTCGTTGGAGCCGGCCCAGATCCTGGTCACGCGGGCATCGCGCCAGGCACGGGCCACGCGGTACTCGTTCATGTAGCCGTAGCCGCCGTGCAACTGGACACAGGCGTCGAGCACGTCGTTCTGCACCTGCGCCGACCACCACTTGGCCTTGGCCGCGTCCACCGCGCTCAGCTCTCCGGCGACGTGCGCCATGACCGCCTGGTCGACGTAGGCCTGGGACACCTCGATCTGGGTGACGAGCTCGGCAAGCAGGAACTTGTTGTGCTGGAAGGAGCCCACCGGCTGACCGAAGGCCTTGCGTTCCTTGACGTACTCGATGGTCTCCCGCAGGATCCGCGCGGCGTGCGCGACGTTGGAGACGGCCGCGCCGATCCGCTCCTGCGGCAGGCGCTCCATCATGTGAACGAAGCCACGGTCGATCTCACCGATGACGTTCGCATGCGGCACCCGGACGTTGTCGAAGAACAGCTCGGCGGTGTCGGACTCGGGCTGCCCGACCTTGTCGAGCTTCCGGCCGCGGCTGAAGCCGTCCATCCCTGTCTCGACACCGAACAGCGTGATCCCCTTGGCCCGCCTCTCCGGGCTGGTGCTGGCGGCCACCACCACCAGATCCGCCGAGTAGCCGTTGGTGATGAAGGTCTTCGAGCCGTTGAGCACCCAGCTGTCCCCGTCGCGCACCGCGGTGGTGCGCAGCGCGGCGAGATCCGAGCCGGCGCTCGGCTCCGTCATGCCGATCGCGGTGACCAGCTCTCCGGAGCAGAACCCGGGCAGCCACCGTTTCCGCTGCTCCTCGCCGACGAGCTCCACCAGGTACGGGGCCACCACGTCGTAGTGGATGCCGAAGGAGGAGCTCAGTGCCGCGGACACGCCGGCGAGCTCCTCCCCGAGAACGGCGTTGTAGCGGTAGTCCTCCGCGGCGGAACCGTCGTACCGCTCCGGAATCCCCAGTCCCAGGAACCCCTGCCGGCCCGCCTCGATCCAGAGATCCCGGGGGAACGCCCGAGCCTCGATGAACTGCTCAGTGCGCGGCCACACGTGCCGGTCCAGGAACGCCCGGACCGAGCCGCGGAACGCCTCGTGGTCGGAGCTGTAGATACTGCGCCTCAAGAGAACCTCGCACGAGCAGGCTGACTAAGCGCTTGCTTATCGCTAAGCGCTTGCTTAGCCTTCCTCAATTGCGACATCCTTGTCAACGCCCCAACCGCAAGGGGAGCTGGTGAGCCAGATCACAGAAAGTGGTGACGTGCCGGACGACCACCCGACGACGGGGGAAACCCGCCCTACGATCGCCCGCGACCGGCTGATCGCCGCCGCTGTGGAGTCCTTCGCCGCCAAGGGATTCCACGGCACGACCACCCGCGACATCGCGTCGGCGGCCGGGATGAGCCCGGCGGCCCTCTACGTGCACTACAAGTCCAAGGAGGAGCTGCTCTACCTGATCTCACGGTCGGGACACGACGTCACGCTGCGGCTCGTGCGAGAGGGCGCGGCGAGCTCGGACGACCCGGTGGAGCAACTCCTGGCGGTCGTCCGCGAGTTCACCATGCACCACGCCCGCAGCCACACGAGCGCACGCGTCGTCAACTACGAGCTCGCCGCGCTCAACCCGGAGCACCACAGGGAGATCAGCGCCGTCCGGCGCGCCATCGGGCAGGAGATACGTCAGATCGTGGAGGCCGGCGTCGCCGGCGGCGTGTTCCACACCTCCAACCCGCGGATGAGCGCGCTCGCACTGCTGTCGCTCGGCGTCGACGTCGCCCGGTGGTACCGCGAGGAGGGCGAGTGGAGTGACGAGGACATCGCCGGCCACTACTGCGAGCTCGCCCTGCGCATCGTCGGGGCACATCGTCGGGTCACACAGACAGGCGACGCCATGAGGTCACCCCTGCGTTCCTAGTCGGTGAGTACGGCTCCGGACCCGACGCCGGGCCCGGCCGGCGTGTGGGATCCGCGTACCCGCACCGCGAGCACCGCGGCCCATCCCCAGCCCAGGAGCGCGATGGCGCGGAGGAGCAGGCTCAGGGGCTGGGAGTTCTCGCCGTCGTCCGACAGCAGCCCCGCCAGCAGGTAGAGGGCGGGAAGCGCCACGCCCGTGGCCGCGCAGTAGAGCGCCCATCCGCGCTCTCCCCGTACGGCGAAATGACGGGTGAAGACGGAGCATGCCGCGACCAGCGAGACGAACCCCACGCCGAAGGCGGCACCGTGCAGGATGTAGCTCAAGCCGGGGGCATCGGGAGGACCCTGCGGCGCACCGGGCGGGTAGCCCCACGCCGGTTCGAAGCGGAAGACACCGGCGCCGACCAGGCCGGTCCCGTACGCGCCGATCAGTAGCGGCCCCCAGGTCCCGCCATGGCCTGGACGCAACGCCCGCCACAGCCCGACCGCGAACGCGATGTTCAGCAGCCCGGTGATGACGAAGTTGGCGATCTGGATCCATCCCAGGTCGCCCAGGCTCAGCATGCTGAGCGGCTGCCGCCTGGGGTCGAAACCCACGCGCGTGTAGTCCTGGATCACGACCGCGAGGATGAACAGCGGTCCGGCTACGGCACCACAGGTCAGCAGCGCCCTGGTCAGCCGCTGTTCTCGCACGTTGGACATGGCTCTCCCCTCTGTGACCGGCCTTCGCGGTCCGGCCCTGACTCCGCGCGGTGTCCGGCGCGCGAGCCTTCCTTAGCAGTGCTAAGGCGCGTCGCCGCCATGTTCCCTTAGCGCTGCTAAGGTGTCAACCGATGGGCGAGAACAAGCGGGGAGCTGGCCTGACCCGGCAGACGATGATCGATACAGCACTGCGACTGCTCGACGAGGTCGGCCTGGACGGGCTGACGGTGCGCCGGCTCGCCTCGGAGCTGGGCGTCCAGTCGCCCGCGCTCTACTGGCACCTGCGCAACAAGCAGGAGTTGCTCGACGGGATGGCCGACGCGATCGTCCTGGCCGCCGGGATGGGCCCGCCCCGCGACGGCGAGTCCTGGCAGGACTGGCTCACCCGCCGTGCCCGCGCATACCGCGACTCCCTGCTCGCCCACCGCGACGGCGCCCGCATCGTCTCCGGCGCCGCCGCCCTGAGCCCGGCGACGATCAGGATGTTCGACGAGGAGATGACCGCCATGGTCGGCCGCGGCTTCACCCCGGTCCTGGCACTGCGCACGATCACGGCCCTCACCCGTTACGTCAACGGATGCGTCCTCCAGGAGCAGACCGAACGCCAGGAGCACGCGGGCACGCCCGCGGACCGGCTCGCGGCGCTGGCCGGACTGCTCGACGGGGGTACGGAGGCCACCCTGCTCGTGGCGCTCCGCGAGAGCGGTGGTTCGCCCGGCGAGGACGCCTTCGAACACGGCCTCCGAGCCCTGATCGACGGCACGGCCGCCGCCCTGGCCCGCCGGCCCCCGCCCCACCCGGCCTGAGCCACTCACCCGACGGGATCCAGGCCACGCTCGGCCCTGACACGGCTGTTCCGTGACCGGGATTTGTCGGAGCCGGTTGGTAGTCATGGCGGCGCCCCCTATCGCTGGAGACGACCGTTGACTTCTGACATGGACCTGCTCACCGAGCTCTCCGCCGAGCAGCTCGGCTGGCTCGGCGACCTCGACCGGACTCGCGCTGACATGTTCGCCCGGCTCGACGAGCTCTACGTGCCGGAGCAACAGTGGCCCGCGCCGACGTTCACCGAGAGGGTCACCGCGGCGCTCGGGCCCGATCTCAGCGACGCGCAGTGGCGCGCGGTGGGAGTGTGGGCGCAGTTGCGGATGGGCGTGCCCCGCGACCGCGAACACGACCACCGCCCCGACCCCGCGCTGCTGGCCCTGCGGGTCGCCGAGCGGAAACTCGCCTGGACCGGCGACGAGATCGAGTTGCTCTGGCGGGCGGCGGCCGAGCCCGTCCTGCACAGTTACAGCTACCAGGCCCCACTGGCCATCCCGTGGGCGGTCATCGGAAAGCTCACCCACGAGGAACAACGCCGTTATCTTCTCCCGATTCGCCGGATCCAGGAGGTCATGACCGGCCTCCCATGGCACTCCTCCTCGCGGCTCAAGCGCGACCTGGACATTCTCCTGGCCGGGCACGCCGAGAACGACCCCGTAACGGCCACCGCCTGCCTGGCCGG
This sequence comes from Streptosporangium sp. NPDC006013, assembly GCF_040614275.1. Lineage (NCBI taxonomy): Bacteria > Bacillati > Actinomycetota > Actinomycetes > Streptosporangiales > Streptosporangiaceae > Streptosporangium > Streptosporangium sp. NPDC006013. The sequence continues at coordinate 2,093 of NZ_JBEXUE010000314.1, read as the reverse complement.
CCGTGGTGACGACTTCGCCGTCCTGATGGCCACCGAGTACGGCTCGTGTCTCGGCGACTCCCGGGCGTTCCCCCTGCTGCGCCACTGGATGACCGCCACCACGGCACGTCCCAACCCCGCCTGGCTCGGGCAGGCCGCCGACCTGCTCATGCCGGACGCCGTCGTGCTCATCCGGGAGATCCTGGATCGGGTGCCCGCCCACCGGGAGTCGACCGTCCGGCACCAGAACGGCGATCACACGTGGACCACGACCACGTACCTCCACGGGCGCACCGCCACGCTGCTGCGCGGCATGGTGTGGACCTGCGAGCTGATCGACGAGCCGTGGACGGTCCCGCTGCTCGGAGAGGTGGCGTTGGCGGCGGGCACCGGAATCGGCGGGTCCGGGCCCAACTCGCGCTGCGAGATGCTGGTCAACGCCGCCCTGCTCGTACTGGGCCGGCACGGCGGTCTGGAGGTGGTGGCTCCGCTGGCCCGGATGCAGGCCAAGGTCAGGAAGAAGTCGATTCTGACGAAGGTCGCGCAGGTGCTGGACGCGGTGGCCGCCCACGCCGGGCTCAGCCGCGAGCAGTTACTCGACCGGACCGCGCCGACGTTCGGACTCGGCCCCGACGGCGTACGGGAGGAGAGGGCGGGCGAGCACGTCATCCGGCTGGCGCTGGACGAGGCGGGCACACCACTGCTGACCTTCCTCAACCCGGCGGGCAAACCAGTTAAAACAGCGCCGAAAGCGGTCAGGGAGAGCCACGGCGGGCTGCTCTCCGAGTTCAGGAACACGCTCAAGGAGATCCGCGGGACCCTGCCCGCCGAGCGGTTCCGCGTCGAGCGAGCGCTGGCCGAAGACCGGGTCTGGCGCTGGGGTCAGGTCGAGGAGTTCTTCCTCGACCACCCCGTCACCGGCGTCCACGGCAGGCGGCTGATCTGGCAGATCCTGCAGGGCCCCGCCGGGACACCGGTCAGGGCCGGCGACGGCTGGGAGCTCACCGACCCGCTCGGTCGCCGGATCCAGCCCCGCGCCGACACCCCGATGCAGCTCTGGCATCCCATCAGGGAGACCGTCGAGGAGGTCCGTGCCTGGCGCGACCATCTATTGGAGACCGGGTCACGGCAGCCGTTCAAGCAGGCCTTTCGCGAGGTCTACCTGCTCACCCCGGCCGAGGAGCGGTCCGGGACGCTCTCCAACCGCTTCGCGGGACACAGGCTGCGGTACGGCCAGGCCAAGGCGCTGCTGTCCGAACGTGGCTGGACCGGCCTCTCGCTCGGTCACTGGGACGCGGCGGGCGGCTCGGAGCAGGGCGAGGCCGTCAAGGACATCCTCGGCTGGCAGGCGCGCTGGGACATGCACCTGCCCTGGGAGTCCTGGGAGACCGACGGCGGAGGCACCGCCGCGTTCTGCCTCAGCGGCCCGATCCGGTTCCACCGCACCGACGAGGAGTCGTCGCAGGAGGAGTTCCACAGACCGGCACCGCTGACCGAGGTGCCGTCGCTGGTGCTGTCGGAGGTCATGCGTGACGCCGACCTCGCCGTCGGCGTCTCCTCCGTCGGTCTTGACCCCGAAGGACAGGGCGACTACTGGCACTCCTACAACTTCGGCGACCTCACCGAGACCGCCGAGATCCGCCGCGACGCCCTGACCCGGCTGCTCCCCCGCCTGCGCATCGCCGACCGGGCCGAACTCACCGACCGCTTCCTGCGGGTCCGCGGTGACCTGCGCGCCTACCGGATCCACCTGGGATCGGGCAACATCCTGATGGAGCCCAACGACGCCTATCTCTGCATCGTCCCCCGCGTCGGGTCCGACCAGGTCTTCCTGCCGTTCGAGGAGGAGGGCGGCATGCTCTCGGTCATCATCTCCAAGGCGTTCCTGCTGGCCGACGACACCGCGATCACCGACCCGTCCATCACCCGCCAGATCAAGGGCTGACCCGATGCCCGCGCCGCGCGTGCAGCCGCTGGATGTGGGCTTCCACGAGGCGGCGCACGCTACGGCGTTCGGGAAGGTGCTCCTCGCGCACCTGCCCGCCCGCCGGACCTACCTCGCCGAGTTCGGGCTTCATCGAACAGAACGGGCCGTGTCCCCTCGCGGTGCGAGG
>NZ_JBEXUE010000313.1:0-12133 GCF_040614275.1 Streptosporangium sp. NPDC006013 | reverse complement strand
GCTCTCCCTGATCTGCGCGGCGTTCATCTCGTCGCTGCGTATCCCCGCCGTCACGGCCGGGGGCCAGGCGCCGGGAGCGTCGCTCCCGGGGACCGCGGCGACCTCGGCGAGCGAGGTGTACGCCTCGGCGCCCTCCATCAGCAGCTCAGTGGACATGTATGTCACCTCCTTTCTTGGTTCTCGTAGGGTCCGGGCCCGGGTTCGGGGCCGGAGGTCTCGAAGGGCGGCGTCGGCGAGCCGAGGTTGCGGTGCACCGCGTCGGGGTCGACCCCGGCGGCCCGCAGCGCCTCGCGCACCGCGTCGTCCCGGTCGCCGCCATGCTCGGCGTGGGTCAGCAGCCCAGCCGCGATGGCGTGCGAGCGGTGCTCGCCGAAGCTGAGCCTGCGTATCTCGGGCCGCGGATCCTGCGGCTCCCACGCCCAGCCGATGCCGCGGCCGAGCGCGGCGACATAGGTGGACAGGTCCTGGCGCAGCCCGCCGGTCGCGGTGGCCGCCGCGCCGATCTCCGGCACCGCGTGCCAGGCACGGCGTCCCAGGTAGACCACGATGCTGTCGCGGCGCGAATACAGATCGCGGGCGGAGAGCACCTTGGCCTTGTAGGGGAGTCGTAGCTTCTCCAGCCGTTCGAGCACCGCGCCCCACAGAGCGGGGGCGGCGTCGGCCGTCTCGGCGCCCAGGTACAGCCGCAGACACGTGCCCTCCTCCAGGCCGTGCCCCGCCGAGCCGCTCACCAGCAGGAACCCGGGCGAGACCGTCGGCTGGACGGCCGGCAGGCTGACCTGGCGAGCCGGCCCCGCGGGGGTGGCGACCTCATCGCCGAGCCGGGACTCGGGGATCCGCACGCGCACCCCGTTCAGACGGACCACGTCGGGTGCTCCGGGCTCCACCATGGCCAGGGCGGGGGAGTCGTGGTGCGGGACCACGGCGCGCAGCCGGTGCTCGAAGTCCGGGTCGCGCAGCGACTTGTGCTGCGGTCCTTCCACGGGCTCGCGGCCGGTGTGGAAGGCGTCGTACAGCGCGTCGGCCAGCGCGCTGCGCAGCGCTTTGGGGCCGTCGGCGGTGATCTCGCGGTCGTCGACGGTGGCCGAGGTGAGATCCGCGTCGATGCGTACCCGGTCCAGCGGTTGCCTCATCGTCCCTCTCCCAGGCCCAGCGTGGTGGTGAGCTCGGCGGGGCGGAGCAGGGCGGTGCGGCCGACGCCGGCCACCGCGCGTTCCAGGGCGCTCAGCCGGCCGCGCTGGTGGGCCGCGACGATGATCCGGTCGATCAGGTGCCAGCCGGCGAAGGCCGCCGCCCGGGCCGCCAGCTCGTGGTCGTCGCGGGCCGCGGGCCGGGCGTCGAGGTAGCCGGTCCAGAACGCCTCGACGTAGGGGCGCAGGGCCTCGAAGCGGCGGGCGCCGTTGGCGATGACCTCGCGTTCGCTCATGCCGTCCTCCGGGCCTGCCATGCCGAGCACGCCGCGGTAGAGCCATTCGCCGGCGAAGGCGCCCACGTCCCGCGCGGCATCGGCGAGCCGGGCCTCTTCCCAGTCGGTCAGGTACAGCGTGCCGTCGTGGTGGAGGAACTGGTCGAGCCGCAGGTCGCCGTGGACCAGGACGTGCGGGCCGCGGCTTTCCCGGTCGCACAGGTCGCTGATCGCCTTGGTGATCACGGGGTCGTTGTGCAGGATCGCCCACGTCTCCAGTTCCGCGCCGCTGGCGGCGGTGTAGACCTCCAGTGGCAGGACCGCCAGGCGGTCGCGCGGCGGCAGCGGCGGCTCGGAGGTGTCCGCCGCGATGGGCTGCGGTGCACGGAGGGTGTGGAGCGTTCCGACCTGGATCCCCGCGGCGTGGGCGAGGTCCCAGGTGAAAGCGTCCTCCCCGGCGAGGTCGGCTCCGCTGTGCGCGTCTTGCAGCAGCGTGAAGGCCAGCAGGCCGGAGGCGTCGTCGCCGCCCAGGAAACGGGGCACGTTGATCACCGGGTGCGCGTCGAGCACCACGCCCATCGCCCTCGTGCGGTCCACCCTCCGGCGGACCTGGTCCGCCTCCCCGAGGGTCCGCTTGACGAAGACGGGGAGGCCCGCGTCGGTCACGCCCGCCCAGGTGTCGTTGCGGCCGAAGAACGCGGAGACCGTGTCCTCCCGCAGCACCCCGAGCTGGAGCGCCGTGAGGAACTCCGTGACCTCGGGAACCTGGTCGAGCGGCACCGGGATCGGCTTCGGCCCCTCACCCACGGCCATCACCGGCCCCGAGGCGGGAAACGCGGCGCGGCCGGGTGCCGGTGGCCTCGCCGGTGTACGAGCACCGGCATTCCGTAAGCATGACTGTGTCTCTTTCGACGCCCGATGGATGACGATCGACGGCGGTGCCGCGCGGGGATGATGGGGACGAGCCCGAGGTGGGACCGGCGGCCTCGCCGCGGGCTCGTCGTCGCACGCGTTGCGGTGGCCGTGGCCGTCGGCGGGCCGCCGTCATGAGCGTCCGGCCTGGCCGTTCGGCGTTCGTCAGCGGACGGTCTCGGCGCAGGTGTTGTTCGTCCTGCAGGTGTGGCCGCAGGTGACCTCGCACGCGGCCAGCTGGCTCTCGGTCTGGGCGGGGAGCAGGTCGAGGGCCTTGATGTCGAGTTCCATGGCGTTCGTCCTTTCTTCGGTGGGGGATTTCCGCCTGCGCCGCGGCGGCCTTCGTGGCCGCCCATTGGCCGGCGGAGTTCGCGGAGTCGCACGGGCGTGATGGTCGCCATGCGCGCCCCGCGACGGGGTCAGTTGATGATGGAGTGCATGGAGGTGACGCCGCTGCAGGTCACCAGGCAGGTGACCTCGCACGCGGCCAGCTGGCTCTCCGTCTGGGCGGGGAGCAGGTCGAGGGCCTTGATATCGAGTTCCATCAGCTGCCCCGTCACCTACTGGCTGGTGACTTTGCAGGTCCAGCTGCAGGTGCCTTTCGGCGGGCAGGTGATCTCGCAGATGGCCAGCTGGCTCTCCGTCTGGGCGGGGAGCAGGTCGAGGGCCTTGATGTCGAGTTCCATGGCGTTCGTCCTTTCGTGGGAAGAGATATCCGCTGATGCCGCAGTGATCAGGAGAGGAACTGGGTGACCGAGGTGACCCCGCAGGTGGACCGCTTGCAGGTCACGTCGCAGGTGACGGTGCAGCCCGCCAGGTGCTGCTCGGTCCGGCCGGGGAGCAGGTCCAGGGCGTTGATGTCGAGTTCCATTTCGTTCTCCTTCCATGCGCGATCGTTCCGCCGGCACGACGGCCGACACGGCGATTTCGTGGTGAGAGAAGCATGGTGACGGGTGCTTAGGAATCGCTTTCGGCTGGAATGACACTGCGGCCCGGACTCTTGTCTCCGGATCTTGTCAAAGGCGGAGACGAGCCTCATGGGAAGCCCTCCGGCCTGCCTTTTTCCTGGTCGCGGCGGCGTCCGGGATGCTTGCGAAAGCTAAAGAGCGTCTCACGTCGTGAGACGAAGGGCGGTCGACGGGCCGCCCGGTCCGCACCGGGCCGCGGCCTGGTGTACCTGCCCTGCCGTCGCGTGGCGCTCGCGGCCGTCCTCGGCGACGCCGGCGAAGGTGTCGCACCGCTCGCCCCGCCCTCGTGGCCGGCCGTCGTGAATCGCCGCCGTTCCGGCCATGATCCGGATGCTTGACTCGTCCTTCGACAAGCTGTCAGGATCTTGTCAGGGCGCAGCCGGACGGCAGAGGGTGAACCTCTCCGGAGACCTGGGCATCTAACGGGGCAGGAGGCTCATCATGAACCGCACCCTCGTTCCCCTCGTGCTCGTTCCCCTCTTCCTGCTGGCCGGTTGCGGCTCGGACACGCAGACCGCGCCCCCGTCCTCGGGGGCTCCGGCGACCACGGCCCCCGCGGATCCCGCCGTCACTCCGACCTCCACGCCGGCCGGGCCACGTCCCCCGACGAGTACCAAGGAGATCGAGGTCGAGCGCACCACCGTTGCCTCGCCGGCCGTCACCGGGGCCAGGTTCGGCCGGCACCAGGGGTTCGACCGGGTGGTGATCGACCTGAACGGAGAGGTGCCCGGCTACACGGTGCGATGGGTGCCCGAGCTGGTCCAGGACGGCTCGGGCGATCGGGTCGACGTCAAGGGCGGGGCCTACCTCCAGCTGACGATGAGCCCCGCCATCGCGCACACCGAGGCGGGCAAGCCGACCTGGACGGGCGGGCCGATCTTCCAGGCACAGCTCGGCAACGTGCAGAGCGTGGTCAAGACGGGTGACTTCGAGGGAGTGGTGAGCGTGGGCATCGTCCTCGACCGCAGGGCACCGTTCCGGGTGCTGGAGCAGAAGAACCCGAACCGGCTGGTCATCGACGTCGCGCACTGAGCGGCGCACCCCATGACCAGTGACAGACTGGTCTGATGGTACGCAAAATCGACAACGCGACGCGGATTCCCGTTCCGGGCGGCAAGACGATCGACGAATACGTCGGCCGGGTCAACAGCGGCGACGACCGGATCTCGATCGCGCGGATGGTCGCCCCGGCGGGCTGGGAAGAGCCCGCCCAGACCCCGGAGTTCGCCGAGTACACCCTGGTGCTCAAAGGCACGGTGATCGTGGAGCACGACGGGGGCACCACCGAGGTCGGCGCGGGGGAGGTGTTCACCTGCGAGCCGGGGGAGCGGATCCGCTACCGCTCGGGGCCGGACGGCGCCGAGTACGTCGCCATCTGCCTGCCCGCCTTCTCTCCGGAGACCGCCAACCGCGACGACTAGTCGCCCCGTAGGGCATCGACCAGGCCCGCGGCACCGGGGCGGGCCTGGTCGTGAACACGTCACCCGGAACACGTGGGGCCGTCACGCACTCCGTCCCCGTGACTAAAGTCGAGGTCTCCCCGCTGGAAGGATGTAGATGAGTCAGCCACCCACTTTTGAGCAGATCCGCCTGGCTCCGAAGGTGTTGCTCCACGATCACCTCGACGGGGGGCTCCGGCCGGAGAGCATCATCGAGCTGGCCCGCGAGTCGGGCTACGACAGGTTGCCGGCGACCGACGCCGACAGCCTGCGCACCTGGTTCAGGGAGGCCTCCGACTCCGGCTCGCTGGTGCGCTACCTGGAGACCTTCGACCACACAGTCGGCGTCATGCAGACGCGCGAGTCGCTGGTCAGGGTCGCCGCCGAGTGTGCCGAGGACCTGGCCGACGACGGCATCGTCTACGCCGAGGTGCGTTACGCGCCCGAGCAGCACACCTCCAGGGGGCTGAGCCTCGAAGAGGTCATCGAGGCGGTCCAGGAGGGCTTCAGGGCCGGTTCCGAGGGGCGGGGCATCCGGGTGGGCACCCTGCTCACCGCCATGCGCCACCAGGCCAGGTCGATGGAGATCGCCGAGCTGGCGGTCCGCTACCGCGACGCCGGGGTGGCCGGGTTCGACATCGCCGGCGCGGAGGCGGGCTACCCTCCCACCCGTCACCTCGACGCCTTCGAATACCTCCAGCGGGAGAACGCCCACTTCACCATCCACGCCGGTGAGGCCTTCGGCCTGCCGTCGATCTGGCAGGCGATCCAGTGGTGCGGCGCGGACCGGCTCGGTCACGGCGTCCGGATCATCGACGACATCTCCGTCTCCGACGACGGGGAGCCCAAGCTGGGCCGCCTGGCGGCCTACGTCCGGGACAAGCGCATCCCGCTGGAGATGTGCCCGACGTCCAACCTGCAGACCGGTGCGGCGGCCTCCATCGCCGAGCATCCGATCGGCCTGCTGCGCCGCCTGAACTTCCGGGTGACCGTCAACACCGACAACCGGCTGATGAGCGGTACGAGCCTCTCCGCGGAGTTCGCCAAGCTGTCGGAGGCGTTCGGCTATGACTGGGACGACATGCTGTGGTTCACGGTCAACGCCATGAAGTCCGCGTTCCTGCCGTTCGACGAGCGCCTGGCGCTCATCAACGGCGTCATCAAGCCCGGTTTCGCGCGCCTCAAGTGGCAGGCGTGACCGGGCACGTACGAGTGAAGTGAGCTTTCTCCCATGAAGCAGGTGTTCCGCTCCAACTTCGCGATGATCGTCGGTTGGCTCTGGATGGTGTTCGCCGCGGGCAACGTGGTGGATCTGGTCGTCCGCTACAACGGTCGTCCCTCGATGGTCGCCGCGGCGGTGCTGGGGGTGCTGACCGCGCTGGTCTTCGTCACCTGCCTGCGCCCGATGATCGTCATGTCCGAGGAGGGGGTGCTGGTCCGCAACCCGCTGCGGAACGCCTTCGTGCCCTGGAGCGGAGTGGACAAGGTCGCGGTCTCGCACTCGATCACGATCACCTCCGGCGGCCGGAGGGTCCGCTGCTGGGCGCCGCAGACCTCGGCCCGTGAGCGGGCGGCGGCCGCGCGCAAGGGAAGGCCCGCGCTCGCGCGGGGCCGCTTCAGGACCGAGCCGGTCCGCTCGAAGGCCGAGCAGGCCGCCGCCGAGGCGATGGCGGGCAAGACGCACGCCGACTGGGTGGCCGAGCAGATCACCGAACGCGCCAAGGCCGCCAGGCGGGCGGCCTCGGTCGCCGGGACCCCGGAAAGCGACGCGACCGTGCCCGAGGCGGAGGCCGGGGTCACGAGCGCGACCGTGCCCGAGGCGGAGGCCGGGGTCACGAGCGGGACCGTGCCCGAGGCGGAGGCCGGGGTCACGAGCGGGACCGGCACCGCATCCGAAACAGGTGCGCTCAGGATGAACTGGGCACCGAGTGCCCTGGTCGCCGTGGCCGTCGCCGCTCTGCTGGTGGTCGCGGCCTTCCTGGTCTGATCGCCCCGATCGCGGTGGCGCCGGGCTCGGGGAGGTGGTGTGGCCGGGGACGATCACGGGGAAGCATGATCGTCCCCGGCCGTGGAACAGGCGCGGTCAGAGGCCGAGGGCCTTGGTGAGGTCGGCCTTCAGGGCGTCGAGATCCCGTACCGCCCGCCCGCGGGCCTCGGCGACCTCGCCGGTCACCGGGACCACGACCTCCAGGTAGCACTTGAGCTTGGGTTCGGTACCCGAGGGCCGGACGACGACCCGGGCGCCGTCGGACAGGTGGTAGCGGAGGCCGTCGGTGGGCGGGAGCCCGCCCACGCCCTCGCTGAGGTCCTCGGCGGTCTCCACCTCGCGGCCGCCGAGCCGGGCGGGCGGCGTGGCCCGCAGCCGGGCCATGGCGCCGGTGATCAGCGACAGGTCGGCCACCCGGAACGACAGCTGGGAGGTGGCGTGCAGGCCGTGCCGGCGCGCCAGGTCGTCCAGGAGGTCGAGCAGGCCGCGGCCCTCCAGCTTGGCCTCGGCGGCGATCCCGGCCACGGTCAGCGCCGCACCGATGCCGTCCTTGTCGTGCACGGGCAGCCCGAGGTCGGAGCCGACGCTGTACCCCAGCGCCTCCTCGTACCCGAAGAGCAGGCCCGGACCGGCCTTCATGATCCATTTGAAGCCGGTCAGGGTCTCGGCGTAGCGCACACCGTACCCGGCGGCGATCTTGCCGAGCAGGGACGAGGAGACGATGGTGGTCGCCACCAGGCGGCCCTCGCCGGAGGTCCGCCTGATCACGTGCTCGCCCAGCAGGGCGCCCACCTCGTCGCCGGTCAGCATCCGGTAGCCGCCGCCGGGCAGCGGCACGCCCACCGCGCAGCGGTCCGCGTCGGGGTCGTTGGCCAGCACCAGGTCGGCGCCGGCCCGCTCCGCCAGCTCCAGCGCGAGGTCCATCGCGCCGGGCTCCTCCGGGTTGGGGAAGGCGACGGTGGGGAAGTCGGGGTCGGGGGCGGCCTGGGCCTCGACGACGGCCGGCGCGTCGAACCCGGCGGCGGCGAAGGCCCTGGCCAGTGTGACACCGCCGACGCCGTGCAGCGGGGTGTACGCCACCCGCAGCTCGCGGGCGGCGCCGATCGGGAGCGCGGTCACCGCCTCCAGGTAGGCGGTCACCACACCGTCGTCCAGCGTGGTCCACGCGGGATCGTCCGGGGAGCCGAGGGGCAGTTCGGAGACCGGCCCGACCGCGTCGATGGCGGCGGAGATCTCCGCGTCGATCGGCGGCACGATCTGGGAGCCGTCGCCCCAGTAGACCTTGTAACCGTTGTCGCGGGGTGGGTTGTGGCTCGCGGTGACCGTCACGCCCGCGTCGGCGCCGAGGTGGCGGACCGCGAAGGCCAGCACGGGCGTGGGCAGCGGCGCGGGGAGGACCGAGGCGCGCAGCCCGGCCCCGGTGAGCACGGCCGCGGTGTCACGGGCGAAGACGTCGGACTTGTGCCGGGCGTCGTAGCCGATCACGACGTGCCTGCCGGGACCGAGGACGCGGGCCAGACCGGCGGCGGCGCGCATGACCGTCACCCGGTTCATCCGGTTGGGGCCGGCGCCCAGCTCGCCGCGGAGCCCGGCGGTGCCGAACTCCAGCTTCGCGCCGAACCGCTCGCGCAGCGCGTCGCCGTCGCCGCGTTCCAGCAGCTCGGTCAGCTCCGCGCGGGTGTCGGGGTCGGGGTCCTGGGCCAGCCAGGAACGGGCGAGCCCCACGAGATCGCTGCTCATTGTCACCTCTCGGGCCGGGGCCCGTCGCCGGTTGAACCCTTGCAAGCAGGGTGATTCTTGAAAGCCGGGTGTTTCCCCGAAGGGAACCGATCCGCGCGTGTGGCCGGTTCCCACGGCCGGGGTGGTTCCGGCCGGTGTGCTCCCGGGCTGTGTGGTCTCGGCCGGTGCGGCCCCGGACCGTGCAGTCCGACCGTGCAGTCCCGGTCGTGTGGTCCCGGTCGTGCAGTCCCGGCCGTGGGGCCTACAGCTTGCCGACGACCCTGGCCAGCAGGCCGCCCATCCGCGTGGCGGTGGCGCGGCCGACCTCCAGCACCTCCTCGTGGTTGAGCGGCTCGCCCACCAGACCGGCGCCCGGGTTCGTGACCAGGGAGATGCCGAGCACCTCGGCGCCGCCCTCGCGGGCCGCGATGGCTTCGAGCACCGTGGACATGCCCACCATGTCGCCGCCCAGGATGCGGCACATCCGGACCTCGGCCGGGGTCTCGTACGTCGGGCCGCGGAAGGCCACGTAGACGCCCTCGGCCAGCGAGGGGTCGGCCTCACGGGCCAGCTCGCGCAGGCGCGGGGTGTAGACGTCGGTGAGGTCGACGAAGGTGGCGCCGCTGATCGGGCTGGCCCCGGTCAGGTTGATGTGGTCACTGATCAGCACCGCCTCGCCGACCTCCTGGGTCTCGGGGCGCAGGCCCCCGGCGGCGTTGGTCAGCACGACCGTGCCCACCCCGGCCCTGATCGCGGTCCGCACCCCGTGCACGACCGGCTCCACCCCGCGGCCCTCGTAGAGGTGGGTGCGGCCGAGGAAGATCAGCACGTTCTTGCCGGACTCGGTCCGCACGGCGCGGATCCGGCCCGCGTGGCCCGCCACGGCGGGCGGCGCGAAGCCGGGCAGGTCGGTGACCGGGATCTCGGCGACCGTCTCGCCGATCGCGTCGGCGGCCGGGACCCAGCCCGAACCCATCACCAGCGCGACGTCGAAGGAGTCCACGCCGACGGCGCTTCTCAGCGCGTCCGCGGCGTCCGTGGCGAGTGCATAGGGATCGTTGCTCACCTCACCGAGCGTACCGGTCGGCGGTGCTGTTCCGTCCGCTCCGTACCGCTTCCTGCATGCCTGTCCATGGCCGTCCGGCGGACGGCCATGGACAGGCGCCGGCTCAGTTCAGGAGCTGGAAGGTGGCGTCCTGTTTCCGCGGGACGAACGGGTCGCGCAGCCCCCGGTGCCGTTCTGGTTCAGCAGCCCCGTCGAGGCCTTGCCCCCGGAGACCTGCGTACCGCCGGAGGGAGGCGGTGGTCGTGGATTAGGGTCGAACGGTGGCTGAATCGATCATCGTGGTCCGTGACGTGCGCGTGGAGTTGAGTGGTAATCCGGTCCTGCGGGGTGTCGACCTCACGGTCGCCCGAGGTGACATCGTCGCCGTGGTCGGGGTGAACGGCGTGGGCAAGTCGACGTTGCTGCGCTGCCTGGCGGGTCTCCAGCCGTCGGGGTCCGGCGAGGTCAGCGTCCTTGATCGGCCGCCGGCGGATGATCCGGACTTCTGGCGCGATGTCATCCTCGTCGGCGACGAACCGGCGTGGTACCCGGGGCTGACCGTGCGGGAACATCTGGAACTGATGCACGCCGTACACCGCTCCTCCCGTCTGGAGGTCGGGACGGTCCTGGAGGTGTTCGGCCTGGCGGGGCGAGGGGACATGGCACCGCTGACGCTCTCCACCGGCCAGCGACAGCGGCTGTCGCTGGCGATGGCCCTGCTCCGGCCGAGCCGGCTGCTCCTGCTGGACGAGCCGGAGCGCGGACTCGACGCGACGTTCAGGAAGCGGCTGGCGACCATGCTGACCGAATACGCGGCGGCCGGTGGCGCCGTGGTGATGGCGACCCACGACCTCGACTTCGCCCACGTCACCCGCGCACGCCAGATCACCCTGGAGGCCGCCGCGTGAACGAGGTCCAGGCCGTGCGGGCCCTCATCCGGTCGGGTGGCCGGGCACCGATGAGCTGGTCGGACCGGTACGTCGCCCTGTTCGGGCTCGCGATGGCGGGGGCGGTGCTGGCCCAGCCCGTCGCCTCCGCACTCGCGACCATGGCCGGGCAGGCGGATCCGTCGAGGCTCGGTGCCGGGGTGGCGTTGATCGCTCTGGCCTACGCGGGCTTCCTCGCGCTCGCCCGCACGCTCGGCCCTGTCGCGCTGCCGGCCGCCGACGCCGCCTGGCTGCTGCTCTCCCCGCTTCCGCGCCGCGCCGTGCTGGGACGGAGCGCGGTGATCCTGCTGGCGATCTCCTCGCTGGCTGGCGCGGGACTGGGCCTGGCCCTGCTCGCCGTACTCGGTGCGCCGGATCAGCTCACGCCGCGGCTGGTCACCGCGGTGCTGCTGGGAGTCTCGGCGGCGGTCGGCGGGATGGCGACGGCCGTGCTGGCGCAGTCGTCCCAGCACTGGGACTCGTGGCTGCAGGGGGCGCTCGTCGTCCTCGCGATCGTGGCCGCGCTCGCGACGGTGCTGGGCAGCGGTCCGGGGCGGCACCTGCTGGTCGCCGTCGCCGACGCGCCGGTCTCGCTGGGCGCGGCCTCGGTGGCGCTCTGCGGCACCGTGACCGCCCTTCTGGTACGGCGGGCGTGGGCGGCACTCGGGCGTGTCCACGCGCGTACCGTCCTGGCCGCGTCCACCCGCGCCGGCGGGGTGGCCGCCGCGACGGTGGTCCTGGAATTCGGAGCCCTGACCTGGATCGCCGAGGACGGTCACTGGCGCGGGCGCACCCTGCGTTCCCGCCCGTGGCCGGCGCCGCTGTCGGGGGCACTGTCGGGGGCACTGTCGTGGCCGATGCCCCGGCTCCTGCGGCCCCTGTCCGCCCCGCTGGCCCTGGCCTGGCAGGACTGGCGCAGGCTGGGGCGCCGCCCAGGCCGGCTGGCCGCCCTGCTCGCGGCGGCCGCGCTGCCCGCGCTGGCCGCCCAGGCCGCAGGCGGTCTCTCCCCGGTCGCGATGATCCTGGTGGCCGGCGGAGCGCTGACCGCCGCGGCGGCGTGCACCACGGGTGCGCGCCGCGACGGGGAGGACCCGAGTCTGGCGCGGCTCTTCGGCGTGGGCGCCCGTGCGGCGCTCACCGCACGGGCACTGCTGCCGATGCTGCTGAGCGCCGTCTGGCTCACCCTCGCCCTGGCCGGACTGACCGCGATGGGTGCCCTGCCCGCCGGTCCGTGGTGGCTGTTCGGCCCGCTGTCCGCGCCCGCCCTGGCCGCTGGAGCCCTGCGGATGGCCCGGCGGGGTTTCGTCGATCACTCGATGCCGGTCATCGACACTCCGATGGGCTCCGTACCCATGGGCCCGCTCGTCTGGGCGATGACCGGCGTGGACATCGCCGTGCTCGGCTGCGCCCCCGCGCTACTGGCGCCGGCCGCCGGGCCGTCCGCCCTCGGCGCCCTGGTGGTCGCGCAGGCGCTGTCCGGGGCGGCCGTGCTGACCGCGTTCCTGCTTCGCGCGAGGAGAGCCGCCGCCGACCCGGCCCGCCTCGGGTGAGACAGCGGAGGCGTCGCGGACAGCCGTTCTGCGACGCTTCCGGGCATGCGGCATCGTCACAGGCCCGATGCCGGGCGGAAACGCCGGGCCTAGGCCCTGTCCTGCGGATCTTTTGCCTACTGCGGTCGGTCAGGCGGCGCCTCGCCGCGTTGTCGTCGGTCACCGCAGCACGCTGCGGCTCC
>NZ_JBEXUE010000312.1:0-12139 GCF_040614275.1 Streptosporangium sp. NPDC006013 | reverse complement strand
GTCACCGGGATTGACCAGCAGGCACTGGTCGAAGGACAGGCAACCGCAGCCGATGCACTCGGTGAACCGATCGCGCATGCGCTCCAACTTCTCGATGCGGCCGTTGATGGCCTCGCTCCAGCACTCCGACGCCTTCAGCCACAGCTCCCGGGTAGGCGAGACATCGTGCGGCAGGTACTCCAGGACGCCTTCGATCACCGACAGGGGGATGCCGACGTTTTGCGAGGCGCGGATGAACGCCAGCCTGCGCAGCGTGCTGCGGTGGTAGCGACGCTGGTTGCCGGTGGTGCGGCGGCTGGCGATGAGCCCCTTGCGCTCGTAGAAGCGCAAGGCGGAGGCGGGCACGCCGCTGCGCTCGGACAACTCTCCGATGGTCAACTCCGTAACGATCACTTCGGAATCCGGCATACGGCCAACCTAGCTTGACCTAAACCTTGGTTTAACAATGAACCTGGTCCGCGAGGCGCCGGAAGGACGCCGCATATCCCTTGTGACCAGTGGAGGAACTGTTGTCCGAAGAGCCGCTTCAACTCACGGTGACCGTCGGCGGCGTACGGGACGGCAGGCTCGGCCATGCCCCGGTCCATCGGCTACGCCATGCCCAAGGGCGCCGACGTGCTCACCTCGACGCTCGCCAAGCGGCTCGGAGCGAGGAATTCATCACGCGGGGAGCCGTCATTCACGCTCCTGGGGACGTGCGCTTCGAGGAACGCGCCGATCCGAGGACCATCAACCCGAAGTGATCATCCGGACTGTCGCCACCTGCGTGTGCGGGTCCGGCCTGTGGGACCAGCACGACGTCAACGCGGTCTCCGGGCCGCCGCCGTCGCCCCGGCGGCCGTCCAGGCAGACGGTGTTCTACCTGGCCAGAAGGTCACGCAGTGCCTTGACGACATCGGCGGGGGCCTCTTCGGCCATGAAGTGGCCGCAGGAGACGGTGGCGTGTTCCTGGTGGGGCGCCCACGCCTCCCACAGGGCGGCGGCGTCGAAGCCGAGGGCCGTGCCCCAGTCCTGCTGCAGGACGGCCACCGGCATGCGCAACCGGTTCCCGGCCTGGCGGTCTGCCTGGTCGTGCTCGACATCGATGGCGGCCGATGCCCGGTAGTCGGCGACGATGGAGGGGACGGCTTCGCGGGAGGCCTTCAGGTAGGCGGTGCGGATGTCGGCGGGGATCGCCTCCGGATCCCGGGTCCAGATGTCCAGGAAGTAGCCGAAGAAGACGTCCGCGCTGGCGCTGATCATCTGTTCGGGCAGGCTGGGCGGCTGGGCCATCAGGTAGAGATGAAAGCCGACGGCGGCGGAGGTGCCGTGCATCACGTCCCACATGTCCAGCGTCGGCAGGACGTCGAGCGAGGCGAGATGGGTGATCGTATCGGGGTGGTCCAGCCCGGCGCGGATGGCGACCAGGGCGCCCCGGTCGTGGCCCGCCAGGGCGAAGCGCTCGTGGCCGAAGGCGCGCGCGAGGGCGACGATGTCGGCGGCCATGGTGCGCTTGGAGTAGGTGTGCCCATCGGTATCGGCCGGCTTGTCGCTGTCACCGTAGCCGCGCAGGTCGGGGCAGATGACGGTGTGATCGGAGGCCAGGTCTGCGGCGACGTGCCGCCACATCAGGTGGGTCTGGGGGAATCCGTGCAGCAGCACGACGGGGCTGCCGGAGCCGCCGACGGCGACGTTGAGTGACACGCCTTCGGTGACGGTGACGCGCTGGTAGTCGAATCCGGTGATCCTGGGTTCCATGGCAAGGACCCTTTCCGCTAGGTCTGTCTGTTCTTGTCGAGCGACTGCGACCAGCCTGCCCGCCGCCGCTCAGCAGCCGGTCAGCGGCGGCTGAGCGGTGGCCGAACGGCGCTGCCGACAAGGGCCCACCCGAGACGGCCGGATAACATCGGGTGACATGACCGGCGAGGCGACGGCACGAGCGGTGACCTTCGGCGTGCTGGGCCCTCTGGAGGCTTCGGACGAGCACGGTCCACTTCCGTTGAAAGGTCCCCGGCATCGAGCGGTACTGGCGCGGCTGCTGATCGCCAGGGGCAGGGTCGTCCCGGTCGACCGGCTCGTCGGCGATCTGTGGGAGCGGCCCCCGGACGGGGCGGTCGGGGTGATCCAGACGTTCGTCTCCGCGCTGCGCCGCGCTCTGGAACCCGACCGCCCTCCCCGGCAGCCCGCCCGGCTGCTGGTGACGGCCTCCCCCGGTTACGCGCTACGGGCGGAGCGGCGGTCGGTGGACGCCTGGCGGTTCGAGGCGGCGACGGGTGAGGCCGGCTCGCTGCTGGCGGCGGGGCGGGCCGGGGAGGCGTTGGTCGGCCTGGAGGAGGCGCTGGCCCTGTGGCAGGGTCCGGCGTACGCGGAGTTCGCGGAGGAGACGTGGGCACGCGGAGAGATCGCCCGCCTGGACGGCCTGCGGTTGCTGGCCGTGGAGCGGCGTGCGGAGGCGCTGCTGGAGCTGGGGCGGGCCGCCGAGGCGGTGCCTGACCTGGAGGCCCACGCCGCGGGCCATTCGTTGCGCGAGGACGCCTGGAGGCTGCTGGCGCTGTCGCTGTACCGGTCGGGCCGGCAGGGCGATGCCCTGGCCGTCCTGCGCCAGGCCCGGGAGGTGCTGGCCGGGGAACTGGGGGTGGATCCCGGCCCCGGGCTGCGGGGGCTGGAGGCCGACATCCTCGCCCAGGCTCCCCATCTCACCGCCCCCGCCAGGGCCGGCGGCGGCACCGGCATCATGGTGTCACCGCGGGAGGCGCCCCCTGATCCTGCCGGACGGCCGTTCGTCGGACGCGCGCAGGAGCTGGGTCACCTGGAAGAGGCCGCGGCGGCCGCCGTGCGGCAGGGCAGGATCGCCCTGGCCCTGGTCTCCGGCGACGCCGGCGCGGGAAAGACCGCGCTCGCCGAGGCGCTCACGGGCACGCTGACGGCGCGGGGCTGGACCACGGCATGGGGCCGCAGCCCCGAGCATGACGGGGTGCCCGGCACCTGGCTGTGGACACAGATCGTCGGGGGCCTGGCCGCCGCCGGGGCCGAGCCCGCCCCGGCCTCGGCCCTTGTGCCGGACGGCGCAGCGACCACACCGTCCGCGGCCCGGTTTCGCATGCACCACGCGGCCGCCTCCTACCTGGCCGCGGTAGCGAGGCGAGCACCGGTGCTGGTGGTCTTCGACGATCTGCACCGGGCAGCAGAGGAGACTCTGGACCTGCTGGCCACCCTGGTGACGGAACCCGTCGCCGGGCCGATACTGCTCGTCGGGACCTACCGGGCCACCGAGATCTCCCCCGTCCTGACCGACGCGCTCGCCGGGTTCGCCCGCGTGGAACCGGCCCGGGTGTACGTCGGCGGCCTGTCCGAGGCGGCCACGGGCGAGCTCGTCCGTGCCGTCGTCCAGCGGGACGTGGACGCACGGACCGCGCGGGTGATCCACCGGCGCAGCGGCGGCAACCCGTTCTTCGTCCGCGAGCTCGCGCGGCTGGTCAACGCTGAGGGACCCGCGGCACTCGACGCCGTTCCCGCGGGCGTGCGGGACGTCATCCGCCACCGGCTGGCGCGGCTACCGCAACCGGCACGGGCGGTGCTGCGGCAGGCGGCCGTGATCGGCCGGGACATCGACGTGGACGTGCTGGTCGCCCTGGCGGCAGACGAGGACCTCGTGGTCGACGCCCTGGAGTCCGCACTGCTCGCGGGCTTTTTGACCGAGCGGGAACCGGGTCGGCTGCGGTTCGCCCACGCCCTGGTGCGCGACACGCTTTACGACGACATCTCCAGGCCACGCCGGGCGCGCTGGCACGCCGCCGTCGCCGAGACGATCGAGCAGCTGCACCCGGGGGACATCACCTCGCTCGCCCACCACTTCGGCCACGCCGAGAGCCGGCCTACGGCCGCCCGGGCCGCCCGCTACGCCCGCGCGGCGGCGCTGCAGGCCGAGCGAGGATTCGCCCCGCACGAAGCCGCACGACTGTGGCGGCAGGCCCTCGCCGCCCACGACCGGGCAGAGGAGGGCGACGTGCGCGGCCGGCTGGAGGCGGTCATGGGCATGGTGCGGGCACTGGCCGTGACCGGCTCCCTGGAAAGCGCCAGGCAGTACCGCGCGGAGGCGATCGCCACAGCCGAGGAGCTCGGCGACCCGCACTTGACCGCCGAGGTGATCAGCGCCTTCGACGTGCCCGCGATCTGGACCCGCAACGACGACGAGGACCTCGCCCGGCAGATCGTCCATGCGATCGAACGCACTCTGACCGCCCTGCCCGAGGGCCAGGCGGCACAGCGCAGCCGTCTGCTGAGCACCCTCGCCCTGGAACTGCGCGGCGCCCCCACCGACCGCGGACGTCAGGCGGCGCGGGAGGCGGAGGCGATCGCCCGTCGGCTGGGAGACCCGGCCCTGCTCGCCTTCGCCCTCAACGGCCGCTTCATGCAGGCCTTCCAGCAGGCCGGAATGGCCCCGCGACGCGCCCGGATCGGCGATGAACTGGTCGATCTGGCCACCCGGCACCACCTGGTGACCTTCGAGGTACTCGGACACCTCATCCTCATCCAGGCCCACTCCGCGCTCGCCGACTTCGTCACGGCCGACGCGCACGCCGCAGCCACGGACCGTCTCGCCGAACAGCACGACATCCCCCTCGCGGGCGTGTTCACCCGGTGGTACGCCGCTCTGCGGCTGGCCGTCACCGGCCATCTGGTCGAGGCGGAGGCCGCCTACCGCGCCGCGAGCACCGCACTCGCCGGCAGCGGCATGCCGGGGATGGAGCAGGGCATTCTCCCTCTCGCCCTGCTGTGCCTGCGCATCCAGCGGGGCGAGCGACCAGAGGCGGACGAGGAGGCGGACTGGGGCCCGTACGCGCCCTGGGCCCGACCCCTGATCCTGCTCGCCGCGGGCCGCCGCGACGAAGCCGAAGTGGCCGCGAAGACCCTCCCCGACTCACCCCGCGACCTGCTCTGCGAGGTCCGCACCTGCCTCGCCGCCCGGACGGCCATCGGTGTCGGCGACCGATCGGCGATGGAGCGTGCCTACGCCCAGCTACGATCCGCCTCGGGGGAACTGGCCGGAGCGGGCAGCGGCCTGCTCACCCTCGGCCCCGTAGCGCTTCATCTCGGCGATCTCGCCGTCGCCCTCGGACACCGCGACGAGGCCCCGGACCATTACCGGCAGGCGCTGACGATCGCGAACAAGGCCGCCGCGCCGCTCTGGGCAACCGCCGCCCGCGACGCGCTCGACCGCCTTGACAGCGGACGACCGGACACGTCTCTCCCAAACGGCCGCCGGTGAGAGTGGCGTCTGTGACAGCGGCCGAGTTCGGCCCGACGCACGTGCGTGATCTTCGGCGTTGACAGGCGGCCACCGGGTGTGTGTAATGGCTCCGGTGTCGTGTGACGCCGACCAAAGAGCAGTGGGCCGGTCGGCGATCGGGCGAACACCCTTCACGCAGAGGACCCGCCATGAGTTCGTACTCAGCGCCCTGTATCTGACGTAGCGCAGCCGCACGTCGTCTCTCACTCTTCGAGTTCCGGGCACCGCCATGCGTGCCCTGGACTTCCGCACCGCGTCAGGCCGTCAGCGGCGGCGCGCCGTCCGCTGTCCGCTGTCCGCGTACGGCGGGAGGCGCGGCGGTCGCTCCGTGCCGCGCGTATCACCGCCATCCACCATCACCGCAGTCACTGCGGATCCACGTACCTTTTCCGGAGACAGAAAACCGTATGCCCATGTCTTTCGACCAATCGATCATCGAGGAGTTCCGCGCCAACGGAGGGAAGGTCGGTGGCCCCTTCGAAGGCGGGGATCTCCTGCTGCTGACGACCACCGGCGCGAAGTCGGGGACGGAGCGGACCACTCCCCTCGGCTACGTCCGCCACGGCGATTCACTGCTGATCGTCGGATCCAACCTCGGTGCCCCGTCTCACCCCGGCTGGTACCACAACCTGCTCGCCCATCCCGTGGTACGGGTGGAGGTCGGCACCGAGACCTTCGAAGCACTCGCGGTTCCCGCCGAAGGGGCGCGACGCGAGGAACTGTTCGGACATGTCGTGCGGGTGGCGCCCGGATACGGCGACTACCAGGTCCGGACCACCCGGCCCCTGCCTGTCGTGGTGCTGGAGCGTGCCGAGCCCGACGCCTGGGAGGGTCCCCGCGAGGTCCACAGCCTCGCCGACAAGCTGATGGAGGTCCATACCTGGCTGCGTGCCCAGTTGCGTCAGGTGAGTGCGGAGGTCGACGCCCACTTCGCCGCACAGGCGGCCCATCATGGTCCCGGCGAACCGCCGGGACCGGGTCTCGGGCTGCAGATCCGGCAGCGCTGCCTGGCGTTCTGCCAGTCTTTGGAATTCCATCACAGCAGCGAGGACGCGCACCTGTTCCCCGGAATCGCTGGCTATCACCCCCATCTGGCCGACACCTTCGACCGGCTCCGCGACGAACACCGCACCGTCGCGGACATTCAAGACCGGCTGGTGGCCTTGCTGGCCGACATCGGCATCGCCGACCCTCGGTGTTTCCGCGCCGAGCTGGACCGGATGTCGGCGGAGCTGAACGCGCACCTCGACTACGAGGAGGAGGCGCTTCTCCCTCTCCTCGCCGAGGTTCCGTGGCCTCCGCCTCCTCCCGTGCAACCGGCTGACGACAGCACCGTCTGACGGGGCACCAGGGAGAGCGTGTCATGAGCGCTCGGCCGGCTCCGACGGGGAACCGTCCCGACCATCTCCTCATCAGCAGCCGCAGACCGTCCCGGGTGTGCTCGACCCCCGCCGGCACTGAGAACCGGTCTTGCGGAAGCGGTTGACGGAGATCGGCTACGGGCCTGATCAGGTTCTGCCCTCGCGGTGCGAGGCGGGCCAGGACGGTGGTCTGCGCATGATCAGGCGGGTTGCGCCGGCCTGCTCGTACAGCATGACCGACCGCCACCCCCGCCTGCGGTACAGGCCCAGCGCCGTGGTCGCGGCCGAGTGGGTGGTGAGCCACGCCGGTCCATCACCTTTCATGGCGAGGACGCTGTCGTGGAGGGCGGCTCCGAGGCCACGGCCGCGGCAGTGCGGAAGCACGCCCAGCTCGCGGAGGGTGAAGTCGTCGTGGGGCTGCCCGCAGGTCAGGGTCGCCAGCCGTGAGCAGCTCACCCCGTAGGCGAAGCCGCACACCTCGTCCTCGCTGTCGCCGTCCACGGCGATGGCGAGGACGAACCCTGGTCGGCGGCTGTCGGCCAGCAGGCGGGCCGCGACCCCGCGCGCCGACGGGTACGGCTCACACCACGGCGGCCGGGTGAACACCTGCCCGCCCACGTCGGCCACGGCCGGAAGGAACGGCCGTACCTGGCCGGCGCGGACGAGCCGGATCTCATGACGCGCGGCGCCCGCCGCACCGGCCGTCCGGTGGGCGGGTGCCGCGCTCATGGGGTCAGGCGCCCTTGGCCGCGGTGAAGCGGGCGATGACGTCGTTCCAGTTGATCAGGGTCCACAACTTCTCGACGTAGTCAGGGCGCACGTTGCGGTACTGCAGGTAGTAGGCGTGCTCCCAGGCGTCGAAGACCAGCAGCGGGGTGGTGTTGAGGCCGACGTTGCCGTGGTGGTCGTAGACCTGCTCGACGACCAGGCGGCGCCCCAGCGGTTCCCAGGCCAGGATGCCCCAGCCGGAGCCCTGCACGCCCGCGGTGGCGGTGGTGAGCTGCTTTTTGAAGGCCTCGAAAGAGCCGAAGTGCTCGTCGATGGCCGCGGCCAGTTCCCCGTCGGGGCGGTCGCCGCCGTCGGGTGAGAGGTTCTGCCAGAAGATCGAGTGCAGTACGTGCCCGGACAGGTTGAAGGCGAAGGTCTTCTCCAGGCCGACCAGCCCGCCGAACTCGCTCTTGTCGCGGGCCTCGGCCAGCTTCTCCAGGGTGTCGTTGGCGCCCTTGACGTAGGCGGCGTGGTGCTTGGAGTGGTGCAACTCCAGGATCTCCCCGGTGATCGCGGGCTCCAGGGCCGCGTAGTCGTAGGGCATATCGGGAAGGGTGTACTCACCCATCGCTTCTCTCCTCTGACTTGCTCCTGCAAATAATATGCAATAACTCTAGCCATGCAACTACTTGCACAGAAGCGGGCGTGCCGGATGATCCTCAGGACTTCCCGCAGCCCTCACACCGGCCACACGGGAGCCGACCGGCCTCGAGGGTGAAGCAGGGCCGTCTCCACCCGGCTCGCCGACGGTGATCTCATCGACGCCCCACCCGGGAACATCCAGCGCATCACTAATGGGCTGTCTGTCCGGAACCCTCGTAGCACCCCACCCCGGCAGCCTCGACCACTGACGGACTTGAACGATCGTGCTGCCGGAGTCCAGATCCATAGCTGAAACTTCTAGTTTCTAGCAGATTCATCTGTTGGACTTCTGATCGGCGAGCGACCACGCTGGTGGGCACCGAGGTCCAACATCAGGAGGAATCCATGCCGGAGTACGAGAAGGCCATGCGGCCCGAAGACATCACCCGCCTGTTCGTCGAACGATCCAACGCCGGCGACGCGGCCGGAGTGGCCGCGCTCTACGAGGAGGACGCGGTGATGGCCTACCCGCCCGGCGGCCGGACGGTGGGCCGGGAGGCGATCCGCGCGCTGTGGGAGAAGGTGCTGGCCGGCCGTCCCCGCTTCGAGCAGGAACAACCGCTGCCGACGCTGATCAGCGGCGACATCGCCCTCACCTCGACCCCGCCGAAGGACGGGAGCGGCGCCCGCGCGCAGGTCGTCCGGCGCCAGCCCGACGGCAGCTGGCTGCGCCTGCTCGACCAGCCCGAGTTCGTTCCCCCCACCCGCTGAACCGCCGGGGCCGGGGTCGGGGAGGCCGAGCTCCCCCAGGGACGCGTCGGCATCGCGCGCTCCAGGATGGCCCTGATGAGCACGCCCCCGGCTACGGGTGCACGGGGAGGTCGCGCGGGCTCGTTCCGGCCTGGCCGGGCCGATGGACGTCGCCCAGGGCGGCGCGGATGTCACGCAGGTGGGCGGTGGTCTCGACGGCCTGGGCGCGGGTGAGGTCGGCCAGGCCGAACGAGCTCTCGTTGAGCGCCTCGGTCGCCTGCCATGCCAGGGTCTGCCCGGCGGAGGTGATCCTGGCCAGGACCACGCGCCGGTCGTCGGGGGAGACACGCCGTTCCACGAGCCCGCGCTGCTCCAGGCGGGTGACGACGTTGGTCACGGAGGCGGGGTGCACCATCAGCCGCTCCCCCATCTTTCCCATCGGCAGCGCCCCCCGCGCGAATGCCAGCAGTTGCAACGCCTCGTAGGCGGCGAAGGTCAGGCCGTACGGCTTGAGGGTCTCCTCGATCCGGCTCAGCAGCAGTTGCTGCACCCGCATGACGGAGGTGACGGTGGCCATGTGGTCGGCATGTTCCGGCCAGCGGGCGTTCCACTGCCGGTGAGCTTCGGCGATGGAGTCGAAAGAGGGTGAACTAGGCACCGGCTCACGGTACTTGACCTGATCCCGATCACCTATGTACTTTAATGCCAAAATATTTGATGTCCAAGGATTTATTACCCTCCAGGAGAGTCCGGTGCCACGCTCCGACGACCACTCCCGCGTCAACGGCTCGCTGCACGTTCCCACCCAGCCGGTGCGTTTCGTCACCGCCGCCGCGCTGTTCGACGGGCATGACGCGGCGATCAACATCATGCGGCGGATCCTGCAGGCGCAGGGAGCCGAAGTGATCCACCTGGGCCACAACCGCTCGGTGCGGGAAGTGGTCGACGCGGTCATGGAGGAGGACGCTCAGGGAGTGGCGGTCAGCTCCTACCAGGGCGGGCACATCGAGTACTTCGAATATCTCGCCTCGGCGCTCGGGCAGGCAGGGCTGGGACACGTCCAGATCTTCGGCGGCGGCGGTGGCGTCATCGTGCCGGAGGAGATCGCCCGGCTGGCCGAGTCGGGGGTGCGGATCTTCTCCCCCGAGGACGGCCAGCGGTTCGGCCTGCCAGGAATGATCAATCGGCTCATCCGTGAGTCGGACGTCGATCTCGCCGCGCGGCCGGCGCCGGTCGAGAGCGTGCTGGCGGGTGAGCGGACGGCGCTGGCGCGCGTGATCACCTGCCTGCAGGGCGGGACACTGCCGGAGGCCGACCGGCGGGTACTGGCGGACGCGGCCACCGGTCGCCGGGTGCCGGTGCTCGGTATCACCGGCACCGGCGGGTCTGGCAAGTCCTCCCTCACCGACGAGCTGGTACGCCGGTTCCGCACCGACCAGCAGGACAAACTCCGGGTGGCCGTGCTGGCGGTGGATCCGACCCGGCGC
Organism: Streptosporangium sp. NPDC006013; assembly: GCF_040614275.1. Classification (NCBI taxonomy): domain Bacteria; kingdom Bacillati; phylum Actinomycetota; class Actinomycetes; order Streptosporangiales; family Streptosporangiaceae; genus Streptosporangium; species Streptosporangium sp. NPDC006013. The sequence continues at coordinate 1,922 of NZ_JBEXUE010000312.1, read as the reverse complement.
CGTGGCGGCGGCGCGCTGCTGGGCGACCGGATCCGGATGAACACCCTGGACGGCGACCGCGTCTTCTTCCGATCCCTGGCCACCCGGGGCGCCCACGAGCTGCCCGAGAACATCGGCGCGGTGATCGAGGCGTGCAAGGCCGCCGGATACGACCTGGTGATCCTGGAGACTCCGGGCATCGGCCAGGGCGACGCCGCGATCGTCCCGCTCGTCGACGTCGCGCTGTATGTGATGACGCCCGAGTTCGGCGCGGCGTCCCAGCTTGAGAAGATCGACATGCTGGACTTCGCCGACGTGGTGGCGATCAACAAGTTCGAACGGCGTGGCGCTGCCGACGCGCTGCGCGACGTGTCACGGCAGCTGATCCGCAACCGGGAGGCCTTCGGCGCCCGGCCCGAGGACATGCCGGTGTTCGGTACCAGCGCGGCCACCTTCAACGACGACGGTGTCACCGCCCTGTACCAGCACCTGAGCGGCCTGCTGGCCCAAGGCGGCCTGCCGCTCCAGCCCGGTGTCCTGCCCGAGGTGAGCGGCCGCGCGTCCACCGGTGCGGCCCAGATCGTCCCACCCGGCAGGATCCGCTACCTCGCCGAGATCGCCGAGACCGTGCGTGGCTACCACGCCGAGACCGCCCGGCAGATCGAGGCCGCCCGGCGCCTGCAGCGGCTGACCGAGGTGGCGGCCGAGCTCACCGGATCGCCCGCCGCGGCCGTCGCCGAGCTGGCCGACCAGGCCAGAGCCGACCTCGCACCGGCGAACGCGGAGCTCATCGGCGGCTGGCCGGCGGTCGTCGAGGCGTACTCAGGCCAGGAGCAGGTGGTGCGGGTCCGCGACCGGGAGTCGCGCACCCGGCTCACCCGCGAGTCGCTCTCGGGCAGCACGATTCCACGGGTGGCGCTGCCGCGCTACACCGACCACGGGGAACTGCTGCGCTTCCTGCGGAGCGAGAACCTGCCCGGCCGTTTCCCGTTCACGGCCGGGGTCTTCCCGTTCAAGCGCGAGGGCGAGGACCCGGCCCGGATGTTCGCCGGCGAGGGGGACGCCTTCCGCACCAACCGGCGCTTCAAACTGCTGTCGGCCGACAGCGAGGCCACCCGGCTGTCCACCGCGTTCGACTCGGTCACCCTGTACGGCCGCGACCCCGGCCAGAGCCCCGACGTCTACGGCAAGGTCGGTACCTCCGGCGTGTCGATCGCGACCTTGGAGGACATGAAGGCGCTCTACGACGGGTTCGACCTGTCCGCACCGGCCACGTCGGTGTCCATGACCATCAACGGCCCCGCCCCCACGATCCTGGCCTTCTTCCTCAACACCGCCATCGACCAGGCGCTCGATCGCCACCGCGACTCGCACGGCCGCGAGCCCTCGCCCGAGGAGGCGGCCAAGCTGCGCGCCCGGACACTGGCCACCGTGCGCGGCACCGTGCAGGCCGACATCCTCAAGGAGGACCAGGGCCAGAACACCTGCATCTTCTCCACCGAGTTCTCGCTCCGGATGATGGGCGACATCCAGGAGTGGTTCATCCACAACGGGGTGCGTAACTTCTACTCGGTGTCGATCTCCGGCTACCACATCGCCGAGGCCGGGGCCAACCCCATCAGCCAGCTCGCCTTCACGCTGACCAACGGCTTCACCTACGTGGAGTCCTATCTGGCCCGAGGCATGAACATCGACGACTTCGCGCCCAACCTGTCGTTCTTCTTCTCCAACGGCATGGATCCCGAGTACAGCGTGCTCGGCCGGGTCGCGCGGCGGATCTGGGCGGTCGCGATGCGGGAGCGCTACGGCGCGAACGAGCGGTCACAGAAGCTCAAGTACCACATCCAGACCTCCGGCCGGTCGCTGCACGCCCAGGAGATGGACTTCAACGACATCCGCACCACGTTGCAGGCCCTCATCGCGATCTACGACAACTGGGAGGC
>NZ_JBEXUE010000311.1:0-12161 GCF_040614275.1 Streptosporangium sp. NPDC006013 | reverse complement strand
GACGGCCCGCCGCGTCCTTCGGTCCCGCGACGGACTTCGTCGAGCTGGTCGGCGACGAGCCGGCCGCCTCGGCTGCCGACGCCGAACGCCGCAGGCACGCCCACGGGCGCGCCTTCGGCCGCATCTCGGGCCAGTGCCTGCCCGGCGCGCGCGAGCTGATCGAGGCGTGGCGGCCGGACCTCGTGGTGAGCGAGCGCGCGGAGTTCGCCGGACCGCTCGCCGCCGCGGCCGCCGGCGTGTCTCACGTGGAGTATCAGTGGGGCGTGGCACCGCTGGAGGAGTACCGGTGGGCCGTGCGGGAGGAACTCGGGGCCGAGCCGCCCGCGCCGGTCGAGGTGCTCAACCCGTGGCCACCGGGCATGCGGCTGCCGCACGCGGCGGGGCACCAGAGCGTGCGCAACGTGCCCTACACCGGTGACGCCCGGGTGCCCGGCTGGGTCTTCCTGGAGCGCCGGCGGCCGCGGGTGTGCGTCACCCTGGGCACGGTGGTGCCGCGGATCGGGGCGCGGCTGCTGGGCGACCTGGTCGTGCCGGTCCTGGAACGCCTGGCCCGGCACGGCGCCGAGCTCGTGGTCGCGGCGGACGAGGAGGTCGTGGCCGCCTGGCCCGCACTGGCGGCGGCCGCCCACCGGGTCGGCAGGCTTCCGCTCGCGCAGGTGCTGCCGGCCTGCGACCTGGTGGTGAACCACGGAGGGCACGGCACCGTCCTGACCGCCCTGTCCGCGGGCCGGCCGCAGCTGGTGCTCCCGCAGTTCGACGACCAGTTCGACAACGCGGGGGCGGTGGTAGGCGCGGGGGCGGGAATGCGGCTGCCTCCCGAGGAGGCCACTCCCGAGCTGGTCGCCGAGCGGTGCCTGGCGCTCCTCGCGGACGCCCGCTTCACCGTGGCCGCGGCCGATGTCGCCGCCGAGATCGCCGCGCAGCCGGCTCCGGTGGACGTCGTATACCTGTTGGAGAAGCTGGCGGTCTGATCGCCGGAACGACTCTAGGAGCCTTCCGTACATGTTCCAGTCGCTGTCGATAACCGAGCTGTCGGTGCCCAACGCGTACCGCCTGACCCCGGAGCGGCACCATGACCGCCGCGGGTACTTCATGGAGGCGTTCCGCGCCGAGACGATCTCCGAGGCGATCGGTTACCCCTTCGTGGTCGGCCAGGTGAACTACTCGCTCAGCCGCCGCAACACATTGCGGGGGATCCACGGCACCGTTCTGCCGCCGGGCCAGGCCAAGCTGGTCACATGCGTGCGCGGCGCGGTGCTCGACGTCGTGGTGGACCTGCGGGTGGGCTCACCCACGTACGGGAAGTACGAGATGACCCGCCAGGACGAGGACTCGGGCATCGCGGTGTACCTCGCCGACGGCCTGGGGCACGCCTTCCTGGCGCTGACCGACGACGCCTGCATGAACTACGTGTGCTCGGCGGCGTACATTCCGGGGACGATGCTCGAGATCGATCCGCTGGATCCGGAGATCGGCATCCCCTGGGGCCTCACCGAGCCTCCGATCATGTCGGAGAAGGACGCCGGCGCGCTCACTCTGGCCGAAGCGGAGTCGAAGGGGCTCCTCAGCACCTACGAGGAATGCCTCGCCCACTACGCGGAGCTGAAGACGGCCCCGCGGCCGTTCTGACGATGCCACCGCACTGTCCCTGCCCGATTACCTGATGTCCCGTCCTCTGCCGAGCGGAGTTCCCCTGATGTCGACTTTCTCCTCACGGATAAATCCGGGGGCCTTCACGCTGGAAGGATTCCGATGAGTGCCAGCACCCCTGACAGGCTGCGCATGGGGGTCATGGGATGCGCGGACATCGCCTGGCGGCGGACCCTTCCCGCGATGCGCGACGACCCGTCCGTGGAGGTCGTCGCGATCGCGAGCCGGGACATGCGGCGGGCGAAGCAGTTCACCGACCGGTTCGGGGGAGCGCCGATCGAGGGATACGGCTCGCTGCTCGACCGCCCGGACGTGGACGCCGTCTACATCCCGCTGCCCGCGCTGTTGCACGCGGAGTGGATCGAGCGGTCCATCGAGGCCGGCGTGCACGTCCTGGTCGAGAAACCGATGACGAGCGGCTACGCGGAGACCGGCCGCCTGCTCGCGCTCGCCCGCTCGCGCGGTCTCGTGCTGCTGGAGAACTACATGTTCCTCCACCACTCCCAGCACGCCACCGTGCGCAAGCTGGTCGCCGACGGCGCGATCGGGGAGCTGCGCGGGTTCTCCAGCGCCTTCACCTTCCCGCCCAAGCCGGAGGGCGACATCCGCTACCTGCGCGACGTCGGCGGCGGCGCCTTCGTCGACTTCGGGGGCTACCCGGTCCGCGCGGCACTGCACTTCCTCGGCGGCGACCTCCAGGTGGTCGGCGCCGCCTTCAGGCACGACCACAAGCGGGACGTGGTGATGTCGGGCGACGTGCTGCTGAGCACGCCGCAAGGGGTTTCGGCTCAGCTGACCTTCGGCATGGAGCACTCCTACCGCAACAGTTACCGGCTGGCGGGGAGTACCGGCAGGATCCTGCTGGACCGGGTGTTCACCCCGCCGGAGGCACACCGGCCGGTGCTGCGGATCGAGCGTCAGGACCATCGGGAGGAGCTCGTCCTGCCGGCCGACCACCAGTTCGCGAACGTGATCGGCGCCTTCGTGCGCTCGGTGCTGCACGGTGGCGACGTCCGCCCGCAGCAGGAGGGAAGCCTGCAGCAGGCGGCCCTGATCGAGCGGATCCAGCAGGTGGCGCTGCACTTCGAGATCTGAGACCGCATGGGTGAGGGCGGGCCGATCGCGGCCCGCCCTCACGCATGTGGTCCTTCAGGAGCCCGGTCTGGCCCGCCGGGCGGCGTCCTCCCGCTTCAACAGCGGCCAGATCTGCGACCAGGCCGCGGTCCGGCCCTCGCAGAACCAGATCGGAGTGCCGATCCCGAGGCCGATCCTGCCCTCGACGGTGCCCACCTGCCGGACGCCGGAGAACATCGACCGCAGCTCGTCGTTCATCCCGCCGACGTAGAGGACCGGGCCCGGCTCCTCCGGCGGGGTCGCCAGGTAGCCGTACCCGCGGTGCCCGCTGTACGGGTGCGGCAGCCCCTGCCTGGTGCCCAGCACCTCCAGGGCGCCCGCCTGCCAGAAGTACCGGGTGAGGACCGTGGTCCGGTCCCGGGTGGCCGGTGGCAGCGCGTTGTAGGCCCGGGTGACCGAGTTCGCGAGCTCGGGCCAGCCGAGCTGGAGGAAGGCCTCCAGCATGTCCGACCGTTCCTGCGGGGTGGTCGGCTGCCTGAGCTCCGCGACCGGGGTGATCGGCAGCTGCACCAGCGGCAGCAGCGCCGCCAGCACGAAGACCGGCCAGCTGACGGTCCAGCGCCACCAGCGGGCCGGCCGGTGCCGCTCCATCCGTACCGCCGCCGCCGCGAAGACGAGGGGGAACACCCCGCCGACGTAGGTGAAGCGGCCACCGGCCGCGAGCAGGATGGCGATCACGCCGAGCACGGTCCACCCGAGAAAGCGGTGGTCACGCAGGTCGGGGCAGCGCAGCAGCGCCCACAGGCCGTAGCAGAACAGCACCGTCCCGACCGGGATGCCGGTGACCAGCAGCAGCAGCGGCAGGAACATCGGCCGGCCGCCCCAGAGCATCTCGTTCTCTCCGGTCAGCGCGGCGGCCACCTGGAACTGCGGCCATCCGTGGACGGTCTGCCAGACCAGCCCGGGCACCGTGGCGACCACCGCGATCGCGGCCCCCGCCCACAGCGCCGGCCGCCGCAGCAGGTCGCGCGGGCCGACCGCGAGCACGCTCACCGCCAGGGCCGCCCAGAAGACCGGGATGAGGAACTTGACCTGCAACGCCACGGCCGTGACGACACCGGCCCACAGCAGCGGCAGGTCGGCGCTCCGGCCGGTCCTGCCCTCGCCGCGCAGCCGGACCCAGCGGACCACCAGCAGTCCGGCCGTCATCCACAGCACGACGTCGAAGGTCTCGGTGTCGAGCCTGCCCGCCTGGCCGAGGAACGCGATCGCGTAGGCGGCGGCCGCCATGACCTGCGCCCGCCCCCGGCCGCCCATCTCCCGTGCGATCTGCGCGGTGACCACGACACCGGCCGCGACCACGAGCAGGTCCAGCAGCCGGAGCGCGAGCAGCGAACCGGGGAACAGGGCGTCGGTCAGCGCGGCCAGCAGCGGCACGAGCGGCGGCTGGTCGGCGTATCCCCAGGCCGGCTGCCGGCCGGCCGCGATGAAGTAGAGCTCGTCGATGTTGTAGCCGTAGCCGTCGATGAGCAGCGCCACCGGCACGACGACGGCCGCGACGATCAGCGACAGCGGTTTCCAGGCGAGCGGGTGGTACTCCCGGCGGGGCCGGGCCGACGGCTCAAGCGCGATGATGGCCAATGCTGGTTCCTTCGGTGTGGGCGATGTCTCCGTGGGGTGGCGTCAACGCGCGTGGCCGGGCAGGCCCTCGGGGCCGATCAGGTCGGGACGGGTCCACCCGTCGAGGTCGTACTCGGCCATGCACTGCTCGGCGAAGCCCTTCAGCGCCTGGGCCTGCCCGCTCGCCGTGTAGGACTGCAGCGTCTGCACCCGGATGCCCTCGTGGTCGCCGGCGTAGGAGCGCTCGTAGAGTTCGTGGCGTCCGGCGAACTCGGTGCCGACGCAGTCCCAGAGCAGCTTGAGCAGCTTCACCCGGTCGATGGCCTGGATGCCCCGCGAGCCGCGCAGGTAGCGGTCCAGGTAGGGACGTACGTCGGGGTTCTTCCAGTCGGCGGCGTGCGAGTTCAGGTAGATCAGGCCGCTGCCGAGGGTCTGCTGGAGGATCTCCTTGATGCGGGGATAGCCGACGCCCATGAACGTGCGGTACGCCATGGCGTAGTTGAGGTTCGGCTGCACGGCGTCGCCGTGCCACGAGGTCGGCGACTTGGCCATCGCGTCGGACAGCCCCCAGAACAGGTCGCGCCAGTTGAGGATCTCGCCGATCTGGGCCTGCACGCCGCGGAACGTCGAGACACCGGTCGCCTCCACGCCCTTCATCGCGCAGCCCGCGATGAAGTCCAGCTTGACGGCCAGCCGCGCGCAGCCGTGGAAGGTGAAGCGCTCCTGGACACCGGATCCGGCGGCGAAGGAGTTGGCCGCGCCGGCGTCGTACATGAAAACGTTCTCCCAGGGCACGTGCACCCGGTCGAACACCATGATGCTGTCGTTCTCGTCCATCCGGCTGGACAGCGGGTAGTCGAAGGGGCTGCCCTGCGCCGCCGCCGCCTGCTCGTAGGAGGTGCGGCAGATGAACTTCAGGCCGGGGGAGTTCGTCGGCACCGTGAAGACCAGGCCGAACTTCTTGTCCCTGAGCGGGAGACCGAAGTGGGCGATGAAGTTTGCGTTGGTGATCGCGGACCCGGTCGCGACGACCTTCGCGCCGGACACGATCAGGCCGGAGTCGGTCTCCTCCTCGACATGGACGCACACGTCCGCGGTCCGGTCGGCCGGCCGGTCCCGGTCGACGGGAGGATGTGCGATCGCGTGGTTGAAGTAGAGCAGCCGCTCCTGCGCCTCCCTGTACCAGCGCAGCGCGTTGTCCTGGAACGGGCGGTAGAAGTCCGCGTTGGCCTCCAGGGTGCCGAAGAAGCCGGCCTTGTAGTCCGGGGTGCGGCCCATCCAGCCGTAGACGAGCCGTTGCCAGGCGACGATCGCGTCCCGGGAGGCGACCAGATCGGCCGCGGAACGGGCCGTTTTGAAGTACGGATGGGTGAATCCGCCGTTTCCCGTGTCGGTCGGCACACGCAATACATCCGCGGCCTCCGGTTCGTGTAGCGCGTCGTACAGCCGGGCGATGGAACGCGCGCTGTTACGGAAGGCCGGGTGAGTGGTAACGTCCGGCACGCGCTCGCCCCCGATATATACCTCGCGGCCGTCGCGCAACGACTCCAGGTATTCCTCACCGGTCATCGGCCGAACATTATTCAGCGGGCCCGCCGGAGCGGGCAAAATGGTGGTCATCTCGGCATTCTCCTTCGCGTGCGGGGGGTCGGAGCGGCCATGGCGCGCTCCCCGGCGGTCCGCGTCGCCCAGCTGTCCCGCCGGCGGGACAGCTCCCAGCCATCGTCTAATAGCGGCATTAATGCGCCGGACGGCCCGTTCATTCGGTGAATACGGTGCGATAATTCGGCGGTGTCGAGACTTATCATGCACGGCTGGAGTTTTTGCGGCAATGACCATTTCCGGGGCCTGCGCTATTGACCCTGTCGAGGCGCCCTGGTTATGGTCGGGCCACGTTTTGGGGCCCGCTGATGTGGACAGCCATTCGAGGTGGCCCGGTAAATATGTTCGGCGGGTTCTGGCGGGTGCTGCCGGAAACCCATGAGAATGAAGCCGTCCGGAAAGGTGCCAATGTCTCGCGGAGCATATCTTCTGAATTGCCTGACGGAGCGGAACGGTGAGCGCAGGATATGAGGCCATCGACTGTGCGCCCCCCGGCCGGACGACTACGGCGGTGAACGCGCGGGTCGGTGACGGCGTCCTCTCCGCGGTCGGTGCGACCCCCCTGGTGCGGCTGACGCGCCTCTTCGGGGAGTCCCAGGTCCGGTTTTACGCCAAGCTGGAGTCGTTGAACCCGGGCGGCAGCATGAAGGACCGGTCCGCCATGGGCATGGTGCTGGGTGCGATCGAGCGCGGCGAGCTCATCCCGAACCAGTCGACGGTCGTCGAGTCGAGCTCGGGCAACCTCGGCATCGGGCTCGCGCAGGTGTGCCGCTGGTTCGGCCTCCGGTTCATCTGCGTGGCGGATCCGAAGATGACCGCCCAGAACCTCGCGATCCTGGCCGCGTACGGGGCGGAGCTGGACATCGTGCGCGAGCCCGACAACGAGGTGGGCGACTTCCTGTCCGCCAGGATCCGGCGCGTCCGCGAACTCGTCCACGACATTCCCCACGCGTTCTGGCCCAACCAGTACGCCAACCCGCTCAACGCCCGCGCCCAGGAAACGATCATGCAGGAGGTCGTCCGGCAGCTCGACGGGAACGTCGACTACCTCTTCGTGGCCACCGGCACCTGCGGCACCATTCACGGGTGCGCCAGGTTCGTCGCGGACCACGGGCTGGGCACGCACATCGTCGCCGTCGACGCGGAGGGCAGCGCCATCTTCGGCGAGCCGTCCTGCCAGCGGCTCATCCCGGGGCACGGCGCGGCGATTCGCTCGGAGCTGTACTACGACGGCATCGCCCACTCCGTGGCCCGGATGACCGACCAGGACTGCGTGGTCGGCTGCCGGCGGCTGGTCGGTGTCGAGGCGATCCTGGGCGGTGGTTCCTCGGGCGCCGTGGTGAGCGCGGTCGCGCAGCGGCTCGCGGAGATCCCGGCCGGAGCCAACTGCGTCCTGCTGCTGCCCGACCGGGGCGAGCGGTACCTGGACACCATCTACTCCGACGTCTGGGTGGAGGAGAGGTTCGGCGACATCGCCCACCTCTGGAAGGAGCAAACGGCATGCTGATCCTCCGTAGAAGCGACGTGCTGGCGGTGCTGGACGACGCCGAGGACGCCGTCTGCCGGACCGTCAGGGACGCCTACCTGGCCCATTCGCGGCGGGAGACCTCGGTACCGCACTCGGTCTTCCTGCGTTTCCCCGGCAACAGGCGCGACCGGATCATCGCGCTGCCCGCCTACGTCGGGGGCGAGCGCCCGGTCGCGGCGGTCAAGTGGGTGGCGTCGTTCCCCGGGAACCTGGCCCTGGGGCTGGATCGGGCGTCGGCCGCGATCCTGCTCAACTCCGTCACGGACGGACGGCCGGTGGCGCTGCTGGAGGGGGCGGTCATCTCGGCCAGGCGCACCGCGGCCGGCGCGGCCGTGGCCGCGGCCACGCTCACCGCCGACGCTCCCGCCGACGTCCGGAGCGGGGTCGCGCTGATCGGCTGCGGGGTCATCAACTTCGAGATCCTCCGCTTCCTGCGGTCACAGCTCCCCGAGCTGGCGACGGTCACGGTGTTCGACCTCGACCCCGAGCGCGCCCGGGAGTTCGCGTCCCGGGTGCCCGGCCTGAAGGTCGAGATCGCCGGTGACGTCGAGGAGGCGCTGGCCGCGCACCGGATCGTCTCCCTCGCCACCACCGCCGGCGAGCCGCACCTGAGCACGGACTCCTGCCTGCCGGGCACCGTCGTGCTGCACGTGTCGCTGCGCGACCTGACCCCCGAGTCGATCCTGGCGGCCAGGAACGTGGTCGACGACACCGACCACGTCTGCCGCGAGGCGACCTCGATCGACCTGGCCGCGCGGCTGGCCGGGAACCGGGGATTCGTCACCGCCGAGATCGGCGACCTGCTGGCCCCGGGCAGCGCGCTGCCCTATGACGCCGGAGCCGTGACGGTGTTCTCGCCTTTCGGGCTCGGCGCCCTCGACGCCGCCCTCGCCGCCCACGTCATGGACGAGGCCGCGGCGCGGGGGCTCGGGATCCACCTTCCCGACTTCTCCACGGACCCGGAGGCGGGTCCGGGAGAAGCGGAACAACGCGACCGTTGAGGAGAGAGATGTCCGCGGACGAGAAGTACCTGGTCGTGGTCAACCACGAGGAGCAGTACTCGGTCTGGTTTGCCGACCGTGCGCTGCCCGCCGGTTGGCGGGCCGAGGGCGCCTCCGGGACCCGGCAGGAGTGCCTGGACCACATCGAGCGGGTCTGGACCGACATGCGCCCGCTCAGCCTGCGGCTGCGCATGGCCGACGAGGCTCGCTGACGATCCGCCGAGCCATCCCGAGGGGACGATGAGCATGCCTGACCAGACCGGTGTGGATCCCACCCCTTCGCGACGGCCCGCGCCGCCAGAGGACCACGCTCCGGACAGCGGCAGGGAGGCCGCGGCGGCGATGCCGGCGGAGCCGTACCCCGCGCTTCCGGTGCACGAGCTGATCGCGGCACAGGCGGCCAGGACGCCGGACGCGGTGGCGGTCGAGTGCCGCGACCGGCGGCTCAGCTACGCGGAGCTCATGGCACTGGCCGGTGCCCTCGCCGGTCGCCTGCGGCGGCTCGGCGTGTGTTCCGGCGAACCGGTCGGCGTGGCCGTGCCGCGCGGCGTCGAACTCGTCGCGGCGCTGGTCGGCGTGCACCTGGCCGGGGCGGCCTACCTGCCGCTCGATCCCACCCATCCGGCCGACCGGCTTTCCTACGTGCTCGACGACGCCGGGGCGAGGGTACTGGTCACCGCCGGCGCCGGCGGGGCGGCCGCGGCCACCGTGGTGCGGATCGACGACCTCGCGGAGACGCGGTCCCCGGAACCCGTGCCGCGGGCGGTGGCGCCGGACGACCCGGCCTATCTCATCTACACCTCGGGATCGACCGGACGGCCCAAGGGCGTGCTGGTCTCGCACCGGGCGCTCACCAACTTCCTGTGGTCCATGCGCGAGCGGCCGGGGCTGGCCCCCGGCACCGTCTTCCCGGCCGTGACCACGGTGTCGTTCGACATCGCGGCGCTGGAGTTGTTCCTGCCGCTCGTCGTCGGAGGGCGCGTGGTGGTCGCCGAGCCCGAGGACGCCCGCGACCCGGAGCGGCTCGCCGCCCTGCTGGCCCGCATCGGCGCGACCGTGATGCAGGCGACCCCGACGACCTGGCGGCTACTGCTCGACGGCGGTTGGAGCCCGCCCGCCGGGTTCACCGCGCTCTGCGGTGGCGAGCGGCTGCCCGCCGAGCTCGCGCGCCGCCTGTGCGCGGGCGGCGCACGGCTGTGGGACCTGTACGGGCCGACCGAGACGACCGTGTGGTCGTCGGTCGCGTTCCTGGCGGACGGCGAGGTGCGCGACTTCGCCCCGGTGGCCAACACGACGCTGCACGTCCTGGACGACGGACTGAACGCGGTGCCCACCGGGGCGAGCGGAGAGCTGTGCATCGGCGGCGACGGCGTCGCGGTCGGCTACCACCGCAGGCCGGCGCTGACCGCCGACAGGTTCGTCCCCGACCCCTACGGCACGGTGCCGGGCGGACGGCTGTACCGCACCGGCGATGTCGCCCGGCGTCACCCGGACGGCAGGATCGAGATCCTCGGCCGCACCGACGACCAGATCAAGATCCGCGGACACCGGGTCGAGCCGGGCGAGGTCGAGGGCGTGCTGGCGGCGCACGAGGGGGTGCGGTTCGCGGTGGTCCAGGCGGTCGAGGCCGGTACCGGACCGCGCCTCGTCGCCCACGTTCAGCCGGCCGACCCGGCCGCGCCGCCCTCCGCGCGGGAACTGCACCTGCACTGCGCGCGGCTGCTCCCGCCTTACCTGATCCCGGCGGACTTCCTCGGGGTGGCGGAGTTCCCCACGACGCCCAACGGGAAGATCGACCGGGCGGCCCTGCGGGCGATGCCCGCCGACGCGGTCCCGGTGGGACGCGAGCCGGGGACGCCCGCGGAACGCGCGGTGGCGGCGGCGTTCGCGGAGGTGCTTGAGCGTCCGGTGGCCGACGCCGAGGCGGACTTCTTCGCCCTGGGCGGGCACTCGCTCTCGGCCAACCTCGTGGTCGGCCGCCTGCGCGCCGAGCGAGGGGTCGAGCTGCCGGTCGCCGCGCTGTTCGAGGCCCGCACCGTCGAGGGTCTCGCCGCGCGGCTGGAGACCGCCGGCCGCGCCCTCCCGCCGGTGCCGGTCGCGCCGCGGACCGGTCCCGTGCCGCTCTCGTTCGCGCAGCGGCGGATGTGGTTCCTGCACCAGCTCGACCCGGAGGGCACCTCCTACCTGGAGCCCCTCGCGGTGAGGGTGCCGGGCCCGCCGGACCCCGACCGGCTGCGCGCCGCGCTGACCGGGCTCTTCGAGCGTCACGAGATCCTGCGCACCCGCTACCCGGCCGAGGGTGACGGCGAGCCGGCGCAGGTCGTCGAGCCGGCCGGGCCGGTCCCGGCGCGGATCGAGGACGGCGACCCCCGGCAGGTGCTCGCCGAGGAGATGACCCGCCCCTTCGACCTGTCCGCGGCCCCGCCGGTCCGGGTCCGCGTGGTCCGCGGGCCCGGCGGCGAGCACACCGTGCTGTTCACGCTGCACCACATCGCGACCGACGACCGGTCGCACGAGGTGCTCGCCGGCGAGCTGGTCGCGGCGCTGGAGGGCAGGCCGCTGCCGCCGCTCCCGGTCCGGTACGCCGACTACGCGATCTGGCAGCGCGACCGTATGGCGGGGTCCGCCGCCGAGCTCGTCGAGCGGGAGCTGGGGTTCTGGCGGGAGCGGCTGGCTGGGATGGAGCCGACCGAGCTGCCGGCCGACCGGCCGCGCGCCGCGGTCCGCGACCCGAGGGCCGGTACGGTCAGGTTCGCCGTCCCGCCGGAGCTGGCGGCCCGCCTCGACGAGCTCGGCGGCGGCCACGGGGCGACGCGGTCCATCACGCTGCTGGCCGGCTTCCTCGCGATCCTGGCCCGCTACACCGGCCAGAGCGACCTGGCCGTCGGCGTGCCGGTCTCCGCGCGGAACCGGCCCGAGCTGGACGATCTCGTCGGCCTCTTCGTCAACACCATCGTGGTACGGGCGTCTCTCACCGACCGGGCCGGCTTCACCGACCTGCTGGCGGAGGTCCGGGAGAGCGCCACGGCCGGGTACGCGCACGCCGAGGTGCCGTTCGAGCTGGTCGTCGAGGAGCTCGCGCCGCAGCGCGACCTGTCCCGCAACCCGCTGTTCTCGATCATGTTCGCGACGCACGAGGCGGCGGCCCGCCCGTCCGGCGTGGAGCTCCCCGACCTGCCGGGTGCCAAGTTCGATCTGGGCTGCCATCTGACACGGCGGCCGGACGGCGGCCTGGACGGCCGGATCGAGTACGCGGCCGCGCTCTTCGACGCCTCGTCGATGGCGGGCTTCGCCGACCACTACGTGCGGCTGCTGCGGGCGGTCGTCGCGGCGCCGGACACACCCGTGCGGCGGCTGCCGTTGCTCACCGGCGCGGAGGCCGCGGCGCCCGTCCTGGCGGGCGAGCCGGTGCCGGACGACTCCGGCACCGTGCCGGAGCTGATCGCGGCCCGCGCGGCCGTCACCGAGGGGATCGCCGTCACCGGCGGTGGAACCACCCTCACCTACCCCGAACTGGACCGCGAGGCCAACCGGCTGGCCGGCCGCCTCCGCGCGCTCGGCGCCCGCCGCGGCACGCTCGTCGCGGTCCGGCTGCCCGCCCAAATCCCCTTGCCACAAGGGAACACTAGCGGGTCAGGGGGCGCCGTCCTGGTCGGGGTGCAGGGGGATCCGCAGGACGAACCGCG
>NZ_JBEXUE010000310.1:0-12163 GCF_040614275.1 Streptosporangium sp. NPDC006013 | reverse complement strand
GGTGAAGGCGCCGGACGAGAACGAGACGTCCACGCCGCGCAACGCGTGCACGGCGGTGTCCCCCCGGCCGTACACCTTCGTGAGACCCCTGGTCGCGCCCGGAGTCGCCGCGGCCTGTTCGAGCAGCAGGTCGACCAGCGTGATCTCGGGCGGTTCGGTCCCGGTGTCGTTCCACTCCTCCAGCAGGGCGAGCTCGGCGTCCGGCAGCATCCGCAGTGAGCTCACCGGCGAGCCGGGGGCGGCCACCACGGCCGCGAGCAGTTCCTGGAAGCGGGCGACCAGCCGTTCCACGCTCTCGCGGTCGAACAGCTCGGTGCTGTAGATGACGGTGCCGTACAGGTGGCCGTCGTCGCCGGGGGAGAGGTCCATGGACAGGTCGAGCCGGGCACGGGACCAGCCGCTGGGGAAGGGCGTGGCGTCGAGGCCGGGCAGGGGCTCGGCCCACTCGCCGTGGGTGTGGAAGGCGAACATGGTCTGGAACAGCGGCGTGCGGCTGAGATCACGTTCCATGTCGAGGTCCGCCACCAGGCGCTCGAAGGGGACCTCCTGCCGCGAGAGCCCGTCCAGCACCATCCTGCGGGTGCGCCTGAGCAGGTCGTCGAAGGTGGGGTCGCCGGACAGGTCGCAGCGGAGGGCCAGCGTGGTGGAGAGAAAACCGATCATGGTCTCCAGCTCGGTGCTGCCGCGACCGGCCGAGGGGGTGCCCACGCAGAAGTCGTGCTGGCCGGTGTGCCGGTGGAGCAGGACCTGGTAGGCCGCCAGCAGCACCATGAACGGCGTGCATCGGGCACGCCGGGCGAGGGCGCCGATCGAGGCGGCCATGCCGGCCTCGATCCGGAAGTCGACCTCGGCGCCCTCGCCGGTCCGCAGGGCGGGGCGCGGCCGGTCGGTCGGGAGCTCCAGGGCGGGCACCCCGGCGAGCCGCTCGGTCCACCAGCGGAGCTCGGAGTCCGCGGGGCGCAGGTCGCGCGCGTACTCGCCGTACTGCAGGGGAAGCTCGGGCAGCGCCGCGCCGCCCCGGCTGCCGTAGTGGACGGCGACCTCGGAGCGGAGCACGTTCAGCGACCAGCCGTCGCCGTTGATGTGGTGCAGGACGACGCAGAGCACGTGCTCCTCGGGGCTGAGTTCGATCAGCGAGACCCGGAACGGCGGCGCGGCGGCCAGGTCGAAGGCCGTGTTGGTGACCGCGGAGACCAGGGCGGCGGCCTCCCGCGCGTCCCGGGCCGCCAGCCGCTCGACCGGTATCGGCGAGGGCGGGTCGACGATCGCCAGGGGCTTCCCGTCCACCTCGCGGAACCTGGTCCGCAGGCTCTCGTGCCGGGTGGCCGCGGCGGTGAACGCGGCCTCCAGGGCAGCCCTGTCAAGGCGACCTTTCAACCTGTAAACATAGGATGTGTTGTAGGTCGAGTCGCCCGGGTCGAGCCGGTGTAGAAACCAGAGCCGCTGCTGGCCGGGTGACAGGGGGTACTCCGTCGCCGGCCGGCCGGTTGGAACGGTCTCTGGTTGGAACACGCAGGGCTCCTTTTTCGGCCGCGGGTCCGGTAACTCGCGCAATCGCGCTGGAAATTGGTACGCAAAAGGCCCACTCCGTGCATATTTGCCCAGTTGGGCGGGCCTCAGGGAAGGTCACTTTCTGGAAAGAAACCTTTCAGTTAGTTCTGGGTGGTCAGTGTTACACCTTCACCCCAAGGACGCAAGGCCCACTCTCGCGAGGGTTTTGTCCTCCCAGTGAACCTCCGCCAAAGGTCTTGCAAGGCTGTGGCGATCATGTAAGACTGGCGCTCGATTTTGAATAGTAAAGATTCTTTCCTGTAGTGGCCTTAATGGCCACACGCCTTGATCGCATATACATCCGATCTTTAGTGGGAGGTTCACCCGGTGAACCTGACCGTCCCCCAACTGCTCGGAGACCGGGCACTCGCCGACCCCGACGGGGTCGCGCTGATCGTGCACGGCTCGGCCCGGCTCACCTACCAGCAGTGGCACGAGCGGTCCCTCGCGCTCGCGAACGGCCTGCTCGCGCGCGGTGTCACCTCGGGTGACCGGGTGGGCCTGGTGTTCGGGGCCGCCGACTGGGCGGACTACGCCGTGGCGTTCTGCGGGGTTCTGGCGGCCGGGGCGGTGGCCGTACCGCTCTCCGACCGCCTCGCCCCCGATGACCTGCGTCTCATGCTGGCCAACTGCCGTGCGACCGGGATCGTCCACGCGGCCGGCCTCACCGCCGACCTCGCCGTGCCCGAGGTCGGCTGGAGCACGACCGTCGACCGCCTGAGCGCCGAAACGTCCTATGAGAAGGCCGACCTCGCGGCACCGGAGCCGGGAGATCTCGCCCAGATCCTCTACACCTCCGGCACCACGGGCCGCCCCAAGGGAGTCTCGGCCACCCATGCCAACCTGACCTATGGCTGCGGTTCCAGACGCCGCCCGTTCGCGCACTCCCGGCATCTCGTCCATGCCTTCCCGATCGGCACCAACGCCGGGCAGACGATGCTGATCAACGCGCTCGACGCCCAGCCGGCCGTCGTGACGCTGCCGCGCTTCACCCCCGGCCGCTTCGCGTCGCTGATCGAGTCCTACCGGGCGGGGACGGTCTTCCTGGTCCCCGCGATGGCCATCGAGCTGATCAACGCGGGAGTGGCCGAGCGGCACGACCTGTCCAGCGTGCTGCTGCTCGGCTCGGCCGCCGCGCCGCTGCCCTCGGCCGTCGCCCAGGCGCTGACCACGGCCTTCCCCAGTGCGACGATCGCCAACTACTACACCTCGACCGAGGCGGCCCCGGCTCAGACGATCATGATGTTCGACCCGGAGCGGCCGGGAAGCGTCGGCCGCGCCATCGCCGGGGGACGGGTCAGGATCGCCACCGCGACGGGCGAGCCGCTGGCGCGGGGGGAGACCGGAGAGGTCTGGATGCGATCCCCCGCGGTACCGCGCGCCTACTACGGCGACCCCGGCAGCGAGACCTTCCGCGATGGCTGGGTGCGGATGGGCGACCTCGGCTACCTCGACGCCGACGGTTATCTCTACCTCGTCGACCGGGAGAGCGACGTGGTGAAGTCCGGGGCCTTCAAGGTCTCCACGATCCACGTCGAGGAGGCCGTCCACCGGCACCCGGCGGTGATCGAGGCGGCCGCGTTCGGGGTCCCCCATCCGGTGCTCGGAAGCGTCGTCACCGTCGCCCTCGCCACCAGGGCGCCCCTCGAGCCGGAGGAACTGCGGATCTTCCTCAAGGGCCGGTTGGCCCCGCACGAGCTGCCCGCGCACATCGTCACCGTCGGCGCCCTGCCGCGCAACGACGGCGGCAAGGTCGACAAGAAGGCGCTGCGCCGGACGATGGGGGGCGTGTGATGTCCGGGTCCGAGGTCACGTTCACCCAGCAGGGGATGTGGGTGACCGAGCAGGCCGCGGGTGGTGGCACCGCCTACCACATGCCGTTGGTCGTTCACCTCCGCGGCGACCTGGACACCGGCGCGCTGCTGGCGGCCTGCGCCGCGGTGGTCGACCGGCACCCGGCGCTGGGCGGCGTGGTGGCGGAGGTGGGCGACGAGCTGCGGCTCGTGCCCGGCGCCGAGGTTCCGGTACGCCGGGCGGCGGCCCTCCTCGCTGATCTCTCGGCCGACACCCCGGCGAAGGAGCCGACCGCCCCGGGCTCCCCGGACCACGGGCCGGGCGTGCGGGAGGAGATCCTTCGCGCCTTCGACCTGGAGAGGGGCCCGCTGGCCCGCTTCACCCTGTTCGAGACCGGCCCTGGGCGGCACCTGCTGCTCTTCGTCGCCCATCACCTGATCTTCGACGGGCAGTCCAAGGACATCCTGGTGCGTGACCTGGCCGCCTTCTACAACGGCGAGCCGCCGCCCCCGCTGCCCGGAATCGACCACGGCAGGGCCGAGCGCGACCGGGTGGCCGCCGTGCTTCCCGCCGCGCGTGAGTTCTGGAAGCCCCGCTGGCGAGATCCGGGCGAGACCGTCGTGCTCGGCCGGGCGCTGAGGTCCCGGCGGGCGGGCGAGGGACGGGTGCTCCGGTTCACCCTCGACCCACAGGTCCCCTCGATTCCCGGCCTGACCCGCTTCGAGGTGCTGCTGGCCGCGCTGCACACGCGGCTCCTCGGCTACGGCAACGCCTCGGTGACCACCGCCGTCGACCTGTCCACCCGGCCCGAACAGGCCACCGGTCACATCGGCCTGTTCGTCAACGAGCTCCCGGTCGCCTCCACCCCGTCCGGGCGGGAGACCTTCCGCGAGTTCGCCACCGCGCTCCGCGCCGAGCTGCGCGAGGTCTACCGGTTCCGCCAGGTGCCGCTCTCCCGGGCACTGCCCCGCATCCGGCCGCACGCCGCGCTGGTGCCCGTCTCCGTCAGCTACCGCACCCGCCGCACCGCCGACCCGGTCTTCACCGGCCTCGACGCGTCCGTGGAGTGGACGGTCTTCAACCACGGGGTACGCGGCGCGCTGCACCTGCAGTGCGTGGACGGCCCCGGCGGGCTGGAGATCAGCCTGCGCCACGACCCCGAGACGGTGCCCGACGCCGCCGGGGTGGCCGAGGACCTGCGTCTCCTGCTGGAACGCGCCACCGATGACCCCGACCTGCCACTGCACGAACTTCTGGAGAACGAATGGGTTCCGTCACCACGCTGACCGACCAGGTGCGCGAGATCTGGGAGGAGGTCCTGGGCATCTCGCCGATCGAGGACGACGACGACATCTTCGACCTGGGCGGTCATTCGCTGACCATCACCCAGATCATCGCCCGGATGCGCAAGCGCCTGGACATCGAGGTCTCCCTGGACGACTTCTTCGACAACCCGACGATCGCCGGGATCGCCGGGATCGCGAGCGCCCTCGGCGATGACTGAGACCCTCGACGGGCTCCGTCTCTCCCGCCTCGCCGACGAGGACCTGGAGCTCCTGCTGCTGGTCAGGCACTTCGAGCTCAAGCTCCTGGAGCTGTACGGCAGGGGCGAGCTCAACGGCACCACCCACACCTGCCTCGGCCAGGAGTACGTCCCGGTCGCGCTCCGCCCCCTGCTCGGCCCGGCCGACCACGTCTTCAGCAACCACCGGGGCCACGGCCACTACCTGGCCAGGTTCCGCGACCCGCACGGCCTGCTCGCCGAGATCATGGGCCGGCAGGGGGCGGTCTGCGGAGGCGTCGGCGGCAGCCAGCACATCCACCGCGACCGCTACCTGTCCACCGGGGTGCAGGGCGAGAGCATGCCGGTCGCCGCCGGTGTCGCGCTCCATCTCAAGCGCGCCGAGCCAGGGGCCCTGGCCTGCGTCCACATCGGCGACGGCACCTGGGGCGAGGGCGCGGTCTACGAGGCACTGAACCTCGCCGCGCTCTGGCGGCTCCCGCTGCTCGTAGTGGTGGAGAACAACGGCATCGCCCAGTCCACCCCGACCGCGTCGCAGATGGCGGGCACGGTGGCCGGTCGGGCGGCGGCCTTCGGCATCCCGCACCTGCTGGTCGTCTCCACGGACGTCAACGAGATCCGCCTCGCGCTGGAGGAGGAGGTGGCGCGGGTGCGCGAGGCGGGGCCGCTGGTGGTCGAGTTCGTCACCCACCGCCTCGGGCCGCACAGCAAGGGCGACGACGTGCGCCCGGCCGACGCGGTACGGGCCGCCAGGGACAACGACTGGTACGGCCGCTACGCCCACCACCATCCCGGGCAGTTCCACCGGATCGACGGCGCGGTCAGGGCCGAGGTCCAGGCCGTCGCCGACGAGGTCGCGGCGCGCCCGCTCTCCCGCTGGGAGGCACCGTGCGCGTAGCGGAGAACCTCAACGCGGCACTGCACGGGCTGCTGGACGACGACCCCACCGCCTACGTCCTCGGCGAGGACATCCTTGATCCGTACGGAGGCGCCTTCAAGGTCACCAAGGGCCTGTCCAGCCGCTTTCCCGGACGCGTGATCGGCACTCCGATCAGCGAGGGCGCGCTGACCGGCGTCGCGGCGGGTCTGGCGCTGACCGGCAACACGGCCGTGGCCGAGATCATGTTCGGCGACTTCGTGTCGCTCGCCTTCGACCAGCTCTGCAACTTCGCCGCCAAGTCGGTGTCGATGTACGGCGGGCGGCTGCCGCTGCGGATGGTGGTGCGCTGCCCGACCGGCGGCGGCCGGGGCTACGGCCCCACGCACAGCCAGAGCCTGCAGAAGCACTTCATCGGCATGCCGGGGCTGTCGCTGTACGAGATGTCCCCCTTCCACGACAACCGCGCGGTGCTCGCGGCGATGCTGGAACGGGGCGAGCCGTGCGTGTTCTTCGAGGACAAGATCCTCTACACCCGGCCGATGGGCCGGGTGGACCCGCTGTTCCTCCTCCGCCGCGACGGAGACCTGGCCGTGGTGGACATCCGCGACTCCACAGAGCGCCCCGACTGCGTTGTCATCGCCCCCGGCGGGATGGCCCACCGGGTGCTGGCCGCGATGCGCTCCCTGCTGGTGGAACAGGAGATCTCCACCCGGCTGCTGGTGCCCTCCCGCCTCTATCCGCTGGACGCCGACGCGCTCCTGCCACACCTCGCGGACGTCGTCGTGGTCGCGGAGGAGAGCACCGCCGGGGGCACCTGGGGCAGCGAGGTGGCCCACCTGCTGCACGCCCGCGTCTGGGAGCGCCTGCGCGGCCCCGTCCGCCTCGTCCACTCGCGGGCCGCCGTGATCCCCACCGCCGCGCACCTGGAGAACGAGGTCCTGGTCGGGGAGTCCACGATTCACCGTGCCGTACGGGAGGCCCTGCGTGGCTGACATCCGCGTCCCCAAGCTCAACAACAACGACACCGAGTACCTGATCGTCGAGTGGCTCGTCGAGGACGGCGGTCCCGTCGTCGCGGGGGAGGCGGTCGCCGTGCTGGAGACCTCCAAGGCCGCCGACGAGCTGGAGGCGGGGGAGTCCGGCCACCTGCACCACGCCGCCGCCCTCAACACCTGGATCGCTCCCGGCGCGCTCCTCGCCCGCGTCACCGCCGAGGCCACCCCGCCGCCCGCCTCCCCCGTCCTGGAAAGTCCCGCCCCGGCTCCGTCCGGCTCTGTCCTCTCCGGCCTCGAGCCGGGGGCAGGCGAGGGCATGGCGGGACGAGGGAACGCACCGGCTCTCCAGCCGGTCGTCACCGATCCCGCCCGCGCCGCCATGGAGGAGTTCGGGGTCTCCGACTCCGATGTCGCGGCCCTGGGCCTGGCCGTCATCCGCCGGGCCGACGTGGCGGCCCTGGTCGCCCGCCGTACCGGGGAGACGACCGCCACTGTGCGGGCCGACGCGCCGGAACCCGGCACGGATCCGGATAAAGCCGGCGGGCGACAGGCGGGCACCCACCGCCTGTCGCGGGTGCAGCGCGCCGTCGCGCGCGCCGTCACCGTCTCGCACGCCGCGATCCCCGCCGCGTACACGGTCGTGAGGTTCGAGGTGGGCCCGCTGCTGGCGCGGACCGGGGAGCTGAGCAGACAGGTCCGCAGGCCGGTCGGCCTGGCGGAGCTGTTCGTACAGGCCGTGGCGGTGCTGCACCCCGCCTTTCCGCTCTTCTTCGCCTCGATCGACGGGGACGAGGCACGGCTGGCCGACGCCCCGCGCGTCGGCGTCACGTTCGACCTGGGCGAGGGCCTGTACGTGCCGGTCGTCCGCGACACCGGGTCGCTCAGGGAGATCGCCGAGGCGCTCATGCGTTACCGGCTCGCCGCGGCCGAGGGAGACTTCCGCGAGAAGGACCTCACCGGCGCCAACATCGCCGTCACCCTGCACACCGACGCCGACGTCGTCCTCGCGATCCCGCTCATCTTCCCCGGCACCGTCTGCGCCCTCGCGATCACCTCGCCGCAGTCCGAGCCGGTACTCGCCGAGGACGGCACGGTGACCGTGCGAACCGTCGCCAACATCGGCCTCGCCTACGACCATCGACTGATCAACGGCCGGGACGCCGCGCTCTTCCTCGCGGCCCTCAGAACGGAGCTGCGGGCTTGAGCGAGACAACACTGTCGGACGCGAAGAAGGCACTGCTCGCGAGAAGGCTCCGGAACCGGGGGGAGTCGCGGGCCGTCGTCGCCCGCGCTCAGGGAACCGTCCCGCCCCTGTCCCACGCGCAGGAGCGCCTGTGGTTCCTGGAGCAGTACCGCCCCGGCACCACCACCTACACGGTCCCCGTCGCGGTGCGTCTGCGCGGGGAGCTGGACGCCGACGCGCTGCGCCGGGCACTGGACGAGATCGTCGCGCGCCACGAGGCTCTGCGGATGCGGTTCCTCACCACCGAGGACGGCACCCCCGAGCTCGTCGTCGACGAGCCGGGACCCGCCGAGCTGCGCGTCACCGCGGCGGCCGACGTGGCCGCCGCGATCGAGTTGCTCGACGCCGATCTCGCCGTCCCGTTCGACCTGGAGCGCGGCCCGCTCTTCCGCACGGTGCTGGTCCGGGTGGCGCCCGACGACCACGTGCTCCTGCTCGCCGCCCACCACACGGTCATCGACGGCTGGTCAAGCGACCTGCTCATCCGCGAGCTGCTCGCCCTGCACGACGGCGAGACCCCGCCGCCCGCGCCGGTCGGCTACGGCGACTACGCGCTCTGGCAGCGGGGCCGGGACCACCGCCGCGAGCTCGGTCACTGGCGCGACCGGCTCGCCGGGCTGCCCGCCCTCGAACTGCCCACCGACCGGCCGCGCCCCGCCGAGCAGCGTCACGAGGGAGCCGCGCTCGACGTCCGGGTGGACGCCGACCTCACCCGGCGGCTGGCCGAGCTGGGCGCCGCGTCCGGTGCCACGCCGTACATGACATTGCTGGCCGCCTTCCAGGTGCTGCTGGCCCGCTACTCGGGGCAGGCGGACTTCGCCGTCGGCTCCCCGGTCGCCGGACGCGGGCTGCCCGAGCTGGACGGTGTCGTCGGCATGTTCGTCAACACCCTGGTCCTCCGCGCCGACCTGGCGGACGACCCGCCGTTCACCACCTTCCTGGCCCGTGCCCGGGAGAGCGCGCTGGACGCCTTCGCGCACCAGGAGCTCCCGTTCGACCAGCTGGTCAGCGAGCTGAACGTGGTCCGCGACGTCAGCCGCTCACCGCTCGCGCAGGTCACGTTCGCGCTGCAGAACTTCAAGGCGGGCCAGGAGGACGGGCGCGTCTCCTACCTCACCCTCCCGGCCAGGACGACCCGGTTCGACCTCGGCCTCTACCTGTTCGAGAGCCCGGACGGGCTGGTCGGTCACCTCTCCTACAGCACCGCGCTGTTCGACCCCGAGACCGTGGAGCTGCTGGCGGCGCGGTTCGAGACGCTACTGCGCTCGATCGTGGCGGATCCCGATGCGCGGGTGGGCGAGCTCTCGCTGCTCGGCGATGACGAGCGGGACCGGGTCCTGGGCTTCGGGGCCGGACCCGCGCTCCGGCCGTCCAGCCATGAGCTGCTCCACGACCTGCTCACCGCGCAGGCCGCGCTGACCCCTGGCGCGACGGCGGTGGTCCACGCCGGCTCGCCGGCCTCGGGCACGGCGTCTGTGACGTCTGTGACGTCTGGGGTTCGCGGCGGCTCGCTGACCTACGCCGAGCTCGACGAGCGTTCCACCCGGATCGCCGCCCTGCTGAGGAACCGCCACGGCGTGGGGCCGGACAGCAGGGTCGGTGTCCTTCTCGAACAGTCCACGGACCTCGCGGCGGCGGTCATCGGCGTGCTGAAGGCCGGTGGCGCGTACCTGCCCCTTGATCCCAAGCAGCCCCGCGACCGCCTGGCGTACATGCTCGCCGACGCCGGGGTCGTCGCCGTCCTCACCACCTCCGACCTGTGCGACCTGGTTCCCGATCTCCCCGAGGCGCCGGTGATCCGCCTGGACTCCGAGGCGCTGGACGAGACCGGGTTCGAGCCTCCCGGGGTCTCACCGGACCACCTGGCGTACGTGATCTACACCTCGGGGACCACCGGGCGGCCGAAGGGCGTCGGGGTGCAGCACCGGCAGGTGCTCAACTACCTCACCGGGGTCAGGGAGCGCTTCGAGGTCGAGCCCGCCTCGGTCCACACGCTGCTGCAGTCGCTCTCGTTCGACTTCGGGGTGACGATCCTCTACCTGTCGATCATGACCGGCGGTGAGCTGCACCTGGCCGACCCGCAGGCCCCGGCCGAGGAGCTCGCCGGGCAGCTGAGCCGCACCGACTACCTGAAGATGACCCCCTCCCACCTCGCCTCGCTGCTCGCCGCGGTGGACGACCCCGCCGAACTGCTCCCGCGCAGGCTCCTCATCCTCGGTGGTGAGGCCTCCGGGTGGAGCTGGGCCCGCGGGCTGGCCGCGCACACCACGGTGGTCAACCACTACGGCCCCACCGAGGCCACGGTCGGCATCTCCACCCACGCCGTCACCGGCGAGGAGGAGCGGGCGCTGAACCTGCCGATCGGCAGGCCACTGCCCGGCGCCCGGGTCTACGTGCTGGACGAGCACCTGCGGCCGGTTCCGCCGGGCATGACCGGCGAGATCTACCTCGGCGGTGACCGGCTCGCCCGCGGATACCTCGGCCGCCCCGGGCTGACGGCCGACAGGTTCCTGCCCGACCCGTACGGCGAATCCGGTGCCCGGATGTACCGGACGGGTGATCTGGGCCGCTGGCTGCCCTCGGGCGACCTGTGCTTCCTCGGCCGCCGCGACCTGCAGGTCAAGGTCAGGGGCTACCGGGTGGAGCTGCCGGAGATCGAGTCGGTACTCGCCGGCCAGCCGGGGATCGCCCACGCCGTCGTCGAGCTGCGCGCGGACCGGCTGGTCGGGTACGTCGTCGCGGAGACCGCCGGCGACCGGAGCAGCGTCAGCGAGCTGCGGGCGAGGCTCGGCGAGCGGCTTCCCGAGTACATGATCCCCGGTCGGTTCGTCTGGTTGGACGAGCTGCCGCTGAAGTCGCACGGCAAGGTCGACCGGGCAAGGCTGCCGGAACCCGACGAGGCACGACCCGACCAGGAGGCCGGATTCGTCCCGCCGGGAACGCCGCTCGAAGAGGCGATCGCAGCGGTATGGGCGAAGGTGCTGGGACTCGTCCAGGTCGGCGTGCTGGACGACTTCTTCGACCTGGGCGGACACTCGCTGCTCGCCGCGCAGGTGGTCGCCCGCCTCAGGAAGGCCATCCCGGAGGGCGGGCGCCAGGTCACCATCCTGGACCTGTTCAAGAACCGGACGGTCCGCGAGCTCGCCCGGCTCGTCGAGACGGCCGACGACGGCCCGCGCATGCTCCTGCACCGGCTCACCCCGGCCCGCACGGCCACCTCGACCCTGGTCTGCGTGCCGTACGGCGGTGGCAGCGCGGCCATCTACCAGCCGCTGGCCGACGCGCTGCCGACGAACTGGGCACTGCACGCGGTCGCCGTCCCCGGCCAGGAGATGGGGCTGATCGAGGAGACCCGGCCGGTGGAGGAGGTCGCGCGGGGCTGCGTGGCGGAGATCCTCAGGGACGTCCGGGGGCCGCTCGCGCTGTACGGGCACTGCGGGCTCGGCGTCATGCTGACCGTGGAGATCGCCCGCCATCTGGAGGCGGCGGGCCGCCAGGTCGAGGCGATCTACCTCGGCGGCATCTTCCCCTTCGCGCGCCCCAACTCGCTGCTGGCCCGGCTGTCGAACCTGACCGACCGCCTCCGCAGCGACCAGGTCTGGGCCAACGCCCTGCAGGCCGCCGGTCTCGACGTGGAGGACCTGGAGCGCGACCAGCTCAAACTGATGATCGACAACCGCCGCAAAGGCACCAGGGAGGCGGAGCGCTACTTCACCCGCCTCTTCACCGACGGCGTCGAACCACTCAGGGCGCCGATCATCTCCGTGGCGGGCGACCGCGATCCGGCCACCGAGTTCTACCAGGAGCGCTACCGCGAGTGGCACCTGCTGACCGGCTCCACGGCCGTGGTCGTCCTCGACGAAGCCGGACACTTTTTCCTGAAATATCGGGCGGAGGAGCTCGCGGCCATCGTCACCGGCACCCACCGGGCCATCGCCTCCGGCGACACGGCGAAGCTGGGCCGCACCGACAGGTCCACCTGGTGGCTCGACGGCGTCTCCACCCAGGACGCCTCTGCTCGGGGCGTCTCCGTTCAGGACACATCGGCCCGGGCCGCCTTCACCCGGGCCGTCACGCCTCCGGCCGGGCCGGTAAAGGACACGGAGGCCGGAACCGGTCAGGACCCACCGAGGCCTTCGCCATCGCGACCGACGAGTGCGACGGTGTCTTCCTGTCCG
>NZ_JBEXUE010000309.1:0-12193 GCF_040614275.1 Streptosporangium sp. NPDC006013 | reverse complement strand
GACGCTGCGCGTCGCGGTTCGGCCGCTCTTACCCGGCTCCTTCCCTCGTCGAGGGTGGTCGTTCGTTCCTCACGACCACCCTCTCCTCAGTCCAGTCGCCGGCGCGGCCTCACGGGGGGCCGTAGGTAAACGACCTCACGGGGCCCGTAGGTGAAGCGGTTTCCGTGGGGCGCGTAGGGGCGCGGCCTCACGGGGGCCGTAGGTAAACGACCTCACGGGGCCTGTAGGTGAGCGGCCTCGTGGGGCTCGTGGGTGGGTGGCCTTGTGAGGGGCTGACAAGTTAAAAGGTGGGGGTCATACCTTTTCATCAAATTACTTGGGAAGCATCGACTTACTGGAATACCCGTCAGTAGCGTGGCTGGTCCATGGTCGGAGTCGCTAGTTCCGAGGTGGTCATGGCTCAACGGGCGGCGGGTTGATGGCGGTCGGCGGGCGGACGAGGGTCACCGGTTACCTGGTCCGCCGGACGACCGGCGTGCTGGACCGGGTCGGCGACATGTCAGTGATCGCCCTTGAGGGCTTCCGCCGCACCTGGGACGTCAGGACCTGGTTCTGGGAGTTCGTCCAGCAGTGCTGGTTCCTGGCCCGCGTCACGAGCCTGCCCGTGCTGCTGGTCTCGCTCCCGCTGGGCGCGACCGTCGCCCTGCAGGTGGGCCAGCTGGCCTGGCAGCTGGGCGCCTCCTCCGCCACCGGCGGCGCGGTGGTCGTCGGCCTGGTCCGCGAGGTCGCCCCGATGGCCTCCGCCCTGCTGATCGCCGGAGCCGGGGGCTCGGCCATGACCTCCGACATCGGCGCCCGCAACATCCGCGACGAGCTGGCCGCCATGGAGGTGATGGCGGTCAACCCGATCCACCGCCTGGTCACCCCCCGGCTCTGGGCGGCGAGTACGGTGGCGGTGCTGCTGGTACCGCTGGTCATCGTGGCCGGGGCGAGCGGCGGCTACTTCTTCAACGTCATCGTCCAGGGCGTCACGCCCGGCGCGTACTTCGACGGCGCGGTCTCGCTGCTGGTCACCAGCGACCTGCTGGTGACGCTGCTCAAAGCCTGGATCTTCGGCTTCATCGCGGCCATCATGTCGTGCTACTTCGGCATGACCTGCCAGACCAGCCCGGTCGGCGTGGGCCGCGCGGTGAACCAGTCGACGGTCGTCACGTTCATGCTGGTCTTCGCGGTCAACTACGTGATCACCATGATCTACTTCCTCGCCTATCCGCCGAGGGCGATGTGATGGCCGTCGTACCGGAGGTGCGTACCGCGGGGGTTCGCGCGTACGGGCTGATCCGCGACGGCGCGGACCGGCTGGCCTCGCTGTCGGACTGGCCGCTCTTCCTGTGGAAGGTCGTCTTCTACTCGGTCAGGGACATCATCCTGCGGCTGAAGTTCTCCAAGGTCGTCCTGCGCCAGGTCAGCGACGTGGTGGTGGGCGTCGGTGCGACGGTCATCGGCGGCGGCATGGTCTTCGTGGTGTTCACCATGGCCTTCGCGGTCGGTGCCACCGTCGGCCTCCAGGGCTACCAGGGCCTGCAGTCGATCGGAGCCGAGTCCTTCATCGGGCTGGTGGGCAGCTTCGCCAACGTGCGGGAGATCACCCCGATCATCGCGGCGGTCGCGCTCGCGGCCCAGGTCGGCTCGTCCTTCACCGCCGAGCTCGGTGCCATGCGGATCTCCGAGGAGATCGACGCGCTGGAGGTGATGGCCATCAACGCGTTCACCTACCTCATCTGCACCCGCGTGGTGGCCGCGCTGATCGCGCTGATCCCGGTCTACCTGATCGCGCTGTTCGCCAGCTTCTTCGCCACCCGGCTGATGTGCACCGTCCTGTTCGGCATGTCGCCGGGCGTCTACGACTACTACTTCTACCTCGGCCTGCCGGTGATCGACATCTTCTACAGCGTGGTCAAGGTGATCGTCTTCGCGTTCGCCGTGGTCAGCATCCACTGCTACCACGGGTTCAACGCCACCGGCGGCCCGGTCGGCGTGGGCATCGCGGCCGGGCGGGCGATCCGGCAGTCGATCGTCACGGTCATCCTCCTCAACCTGCTGCTGTCCTACCTGTTCTGGGGTGGCGGCAGCAGCCTGAAGCTGACGGGGTGAGCCGGATGGCGGCCAGGGGCGAGGTGGCGCTGCCGATCAGACTGGCGATCTCGATCGTCGTGCTGCTGGTCCTGGCCGTGTCCGTCGCCGCGGTGGTGCGGGGTGCGTCCGAGGTGAGCGGCACCCGGCTGACCGCGGTGTTCACCCGTTCGGGCCAGGGCCTGGACCCCAACTCCCCCGTCAAGATCCGCGGCATCACGGTGGGCGGGGTCGGTTCGGTCACCCTGGACCGGCAGGGCCGGGCCGTGGTCGCCATATACGTGGACCCCGGAGTCAGGGTGCCCCAGAGCGTCACCGCCACGATCGAGCCGAGCTCGGTCTTCGGCCCCAAGTTCGTCAACCTCGTCCCCGGCTCCGGCGAGACCTCCGGCCCCTACCTGCTCAGCGGCGCGGTCATCACCAGGACCGAGGCCCCCTCCGACCTGTCGGACTCCCTCACCGACGCGTACGAGGGGCTGAAGGCGATCGACCCGCAGGACGTCACGACCATCGTGCACACCCTGGGCCGGGGCCTGGACGGCAAGGGCCCGCAGCTGCGGGCGATCATCGGCGACGCCGGAAGGGTCATCGAGGTGGCCCACCGGCACCGCGCCGACTTCCAGCGGTTCATCGGCGACGCCGGGGACCTCAGCGCGGCCCTGGCCGACAAGGGCGACGAGCTGGTGGCCATCTCCGCGGACGCCAATGTGATCACTCCCGACCTGCTGAAGCGGGCCGACAAGGTACGCGCCCTGCTCAAGGAACTCGACGACGTCTCCCACCTGACCGCGCACGGCCTGCGCAAGCACCGCCGCGACCTCAAAGCCGCGGTCAACTCCGGGGAACGCGTCGCCTCCCTGCTGTACGCGCAGCTCGGCATCGCCGGAGACGGTGTGCGAGGGCTGAACCGGATGCTCGCCGTACTCAACGACCTGGCCTCGGGGCAGGGCCCGAACGGCACCGCCCAGATCAAGATGGAGACCTTCATCTCGACGGACGTGTGCGAGCTCTTCGTCGGCGCGTGCGGCTCCTCGAAGGGCGGGTGAGCGCGTGGCCGGATCCGCGGAACAGGTTCGGCGCCGCTGGACGCTGGGCAAGTTCGTGCTCTTCCTCCTGGTGACGGGCACGCTGATCGTCCTGATCGGCGGCCAGATCGCCAGGGTCGACGTGGGCGACTCCTACAGCCTCGTCGCCACCTTCGACGACGTCTCCGGGCTGCACGAGGGAGACCAGGTGAAGATCGCGGGTGCGCCCGTCGGGCAGGTCGACACGATCGAGGTGGTCGCGGGCCGGGCCGAGGTCACGCTCAGCGTACGGACGGATGTACGGGTTCCCTCCGACAGCTCGGCCGCGATCCGCTGGCGCAACACGATCGGGCAGCGAGTGGTCTATCTGGAGCCGGGCACCGCCGGGGAGATGCTCGGCGACGGCGCCCGCGTGGCGCGGACGAGTTCGGTGGTCGACATCGGCGAGCTCGTGAGCGACCTGGGCCCGCTCACCCGCAGCCTCGACCCCGAGCAGATCAACCAGTTGCTCACCGCGGCGGGCGAGGCGCTGGACGGCAACCAGGAGAACATCCCCAAACTGGTCGACAACCTCGACGACCTGACCGGCACGATCGCCGAACGTAGGAAGGTCATCCAGGGGCTGCTGGAGGACTACGCCACGGTGACCGACGTCGTCGCCCGCAGGGACCGGCAGATAGCCCAGCTGGTCGACAACCTGGTCACGCTGACCGGTGCGTTCGCCCGCAACCGCGAGCTGGTCGACGACGCCCTGGTGGAGCTGTCCACCACGGTCAGGGTCAACGACCGGGTGCTCGGCGCGAACTCCCAGGAGTTCGGCCGGGTGGTGGACCACCTGACCCGGCTCAC
This sequence comes from Streptosporangium sp. NPDC006013, assembly GCF_040614275.1. NCBI lineage: Bacteria > Bacillati > Actinomycetota > Actinomycetes > Streptosporangiales > Streptosporangiaceae > Streptosporangium > Streptosporangium sp. NPDC006013. The sequence goes on along the minus strand of NZ_JBEXUE010000309.1, from coordinate 8,246 downwards.
CGGCGGCATCCGGCGCAACATCGGCAGCGTGGAAAGGCTCCTCGGCACGCTCACCCCGCCGCTGCGGCGCTCGTTCCAGGTGACCGGCCAGGGCAACTTCGTCACCGCGTACGTGCCCTGCTTCGCGCTCGGCCCGCTGCCCTGCCCGTACCCGATGAAGAGCCCTCCGCCGCTGCGCGGCTCCTTCAAGCTGTCCGACACCGGTGACCTGCGCCGGGTTCTGGTGGGGTCCTGATGGCGCTCAAGTCGTTCCGCGACCGCAACAGGACCGTCGTCGGCCTGGTGTCGATGACGGTCCTCACCGTCGTGCTGGTCGTCACCTTCCTCATCGGCAACCTGGGGCTGCTGGAGGGGGGATACCCGATGTCGGCGGTGCTGCCCGACTCGGCCGGGCTGCGTTCCGGCAACGACGTCCGGGTGGCGGGGGTGACGGTCGGCAAGGTCACCGAGGTCCGCGCCGACTACTCCCAGGGGCACGTCGTGGTGACCTGGAGGGTGGACGACGGGATCAGACTCGGCCCGCAGACCCGGGCCGAGATCGCCCTGTCCAACCTGCTGGGCGGGCGCTACGTCAGGCTCACCGGGCCGGTCACCCGCCCGTACATGGACGAGTTGCCCGAGGAGCAGCGGCGGATCCCCATGTCCCGGACGAGCACCCCCGTGCTGGTCACCGACGCGCTCAAGGACGCCACCCGGCTGGTGCAGCGGCTCGACACCGACTCCGTCGACAGGCTCCTGGCCGAGCTGGCGGAGCTCAAGCCCGCCCGCCAGGGCAGGGTCAGCAAGCTGCTGGACAACATCGGCGAGCTGTCGGAGATCATCAGCGAGAGCGAGCCTCAGTTGCGGCGGCTGCTGGACAACGGCAACAAGATCATGGACGTGCTGGAGAAGAAGGACGCGCAGATCGGCCGCCTGATCGACTCGATCGAGATCATGCTCAACGAGCTGCGGCTCCGCCGCGACGAGCTGAAGTCGCTGCTCGGCGACGGCAGCGACCTGGTCAACAGCATCACCACCCTGGTCACCCGGCACGAGAAGGACCTGATCACGGTGCTCGACGACGTGACCGCCATCGGCAACCGCCTCGACTCCACCAGCGGCGGGAACCTCAACTCGGTGCTCGCCTGGGTCGGCCCCACCTTCTCCGGGCTCGCCACGACCGGCGGCCACGGGCCGTGGATAGAAGCCATCGCCACCGGGCTGGGGCCGATCAACCCCGAGGTGCTGGCCGCCATCCGCAAGGACAGGAACAGCCGTTGACAGCACCGGTACAGCAAGGAGCGAGCCGCCCGCACCGCGCCCGCACCGCGGCGCGGTCCCCGGCGCGCAGGGTGATCGCGGCGCTGCTCGCGGGAGTGCTGCTGGCCTCCACCGGGGGGTGTTCGCTGCTGCCGGGCGGGGCCGGCCCCTACCGGCTGACCGCCTACTTCAGCGCGGCCCCCTCGCTGTACGAGCAGGCGAAGGTCAAGGTGCTGGGCCTGGACGCGGGGACCGTGGAGAAACTCACCGTCGAGGGCGACAGGGTCCGGGCGGATCTGCTGATCGACGGGGGGATACCGCTGCCCGCTGATGTCAACGCCATCGTGGCCGCGCAGAACACGCTGGGCGAGCGGAACGTGGTGCTCCACCCGCCCTGGACGCCCGGCAAGCCGAAGATCGCACCCGATGCGGTGATCCCACTGGAGCGGACCGACCTGCCGGTGGAGATCGACGACGCCCTGGAGGCGTTCACCAAGCTCACCGACGCCCTCGACACCGACAAGATGGGCGATGTGGCCGGCAACCTGGCCGACACCGTCAGAGGCCGGGGCAAGCAGATCAACGGCGCGCTCGCCGACGCCGCCTCGCTGACCCGCACCCTCGCCGGGCAGGACGAGCAGCTGATCGAGCTGGCCAGGGGCCTCAACCGGATCGCCACCAACCTCAACAGGCGCGAGAAGCAGGTGAAGACCACCATCGACGCCTTCGCCGAGGCCGGCGCCACCCTCGCCGACGAGCGGCAGCGGATGAAACGCTTCATCACCGGCCTGGCGGAGTTCGTGCAGCGCGGTGACGTGCTGATCGAGGCGTACCAGGAGCGGCTGCCCAAGGGGGTGGCCAACCTCGCCGAGCTGGTGCTGACCCTCAAGGTCAACAGCGAGTCGGTGGCCGAAGGCATCGAGGGCACCAGGAAGTTCCTGGACAACATGATCCTGTCGTGGGACAGGAAGAACCACGTGCTCAAGATCCGTGTGGTGCTCAACGCGCTGACACGGGCCTGGCTGACCCCGCTCTTCGAGGCCATGGGCCTGGGCAAGGTGCCCTGCCTGCCGGGAGAGCTGAGCAACTGCCCCTGGCAGGGCAGCGGGAAGGGCCGCTGATGGGCACGGGAGTACGGGAGCGGACGGAGACGCCCTCGGGGACACAACCGGGGACATCGGCGGGCGCGGGCCAGAAGATCGCGGGCCGGTGGTGGCGGCGGACCCGCCCGGTCGCCGGGCTGGCCGTGCTCTGGCTGAGCGCGGCGTGCAGCCTGCAGACCCTGGGCGCGCCGGCCGGCGAGCTCACCCTGACCGCGACCTTCGACGACGTGCAGAGCCTGGTGGCCGGACACAGCGTTCAGGTGTCCGACGTACGGGTGGGCAGCGTGACCGACATCCGGCTGGAGGGCTACCGGGCGAAGGTCACCATGTCCATCGAGGACGGCAACCAGGTGCCCGAGGGGACGAGCGCCATCGTCGCCAAGACCTCGATCCTCGGCGAGAACTACGTCGAGCTGGATCTTCCCGAAGGGCGGGACATGACGACGGGGCCGTTCATGCGAAGCGGCTCGACCATCGCCGTGACCTCCGTCAAACCCGACATCGAGCAGGTCACCGAGCGGGCCGGGCCGCTCATCGACGCGCTCGGCGCCCAGGACGTGAACGCCGTCCTGGACGCGGCGGCGACCGGGATCGGCGGCAAGGGCAAGGACCTCAACCGGCTCCTGCGGCAGACCACCGAGGTCACCACCGCCTACGCGGAGTCCCGCGAGGACCTGGCCCGTACCATCGACGGTCTGGCCAGGCTCGGCGACGAACTCGCCAAGGGCACCGCGGAGCTGGACCGGCTGCCCGGCACGCTCGCCGACGCCACCGCCCGCCTGAACCACGGCCGCAGGCACATCAAGAAGACCCTCAGGGAGCTCACCGCGCTGGCCCGTGAGGTCAACGACACGATCTATCCCAGGCACGAGGCCCGGCTGCGCACCCTGCTGCGCGAGCTCGACGCGGTCTCCACCTCGGCGGTACGCGGCAAGGAGGACCTGAAGGTGCTGGTGGGCCGGGTGCAGAGCTTCCTCGACCAGCCACCACTCGTGGTGAACGGCCAGTTGCTGATCTCCGTGTGGCTCAAGGGGCTGCTGCTGCCCGAGCCGAAGAAGAGCGACAGGCCCCGCCTGCCCAACTCGGTGGACGACTTCCGCCTGCTGCTGGGGCCGCCGCGATGAGGAACCGCATCTGGATCAACCTCGGCTTCTTCGCGGCGCTCGGCGTCGTGATGACCGTGTGGGCGTTCACCACCATCATCAAGCTGGACCTCGTCGAGCGGCCGTACCGGATCAACGCCGAGTTCCTCTCCTCCCCCGGCCTGGTGGAGGGCTTCGACGTGGCCTACCTCGGCGTGCGGATCGGCCGGATCAGCGGCGTGGAGCTGGCACCCGGCAAGATCGTTGTCGCGCTGAGCATCGATCGCGGGGTGCGTCTGCCCCGGGACGTCACCGCCGAGGTGCGCCGCAAGTCCGCCATCGGCGAGCCGTACGTGGAGATCTCCCCGCCCAAGAGCGGAACCGGCGGCGAGGGCGCCACCCTGGCCGCGGGCGCCACCATCCCGCTGGCCAGCACCTCGGTGCCGCTCGACTACCGGAAGCTGTTCGACGGCGTCGGCAAGCTGCTCGACGCGGTGCCGGCCGAGGACGCCCGGACCATCGTGGGGGAGCTGGCGACCGGCCTGGACGGGCGGACGACCTCGATCCGGGAGATCGTCGACAACGCGCACGACCTCACCGCGACCCTCGCCGAGAACACCGACGTGCTGGACGAGTTGTCGGTGCAGCTCACCCGGCTCACCGGGACCCTGGCGGACAGGCGCGAGAAACTGTCCGAGGGGGTGGACGACCTGGCCGCGGTGACCCGGGCGGTCCGCGAGTCCCGCAGGCAGCTGAACGCCGCCCTCGACCACGGGCCGAGCTTCTTCCGGCAGGTCAACACCCTGCTCACCACCGCACGCCCCGGCCTGTCCTGTCTGCTGACCGCCGGAGGCGTCAAGCCCGGCAAGGTGTTCGGCGGCCGTACTCCCGACAACGTCAACCACCTGCTCCGCAACGTACCCACCGCTCAGGCACTGATCGCCGACGTGAGCGACAGGCAGGCCGACGGCCTGTACGGCAGGACCGCCTTCATCTTCAGCGTCCCCGGCGGCCCCAAGGCCGCGCGGGAGTATCGCAATCCGCTGGCTCCCCCGACGGTCCCCAAGCTCCGCACCTGCCCGAAGGGACCCGCGAGCAAGGTGGCGGTCGGAAAGGACGAGGAGGCTCCCGGCGACGAGAACGCCGGCGGAGACGCCGACGGAGACGCCGACGACGAGTCCGCGGACGGAGCGACCGCCGAACCCGGCGACGCGACACCGGCGCCTGAGGAGAGCCGGGAGCCGGTACCGGCCGCGGACACCGGCCGGACCTCGGAGTCCTCCCAGGACATGACCCCCCTCATCGTTGCGATCTTCGCCGCGGTCGCCATCTCCGGCGGTGTGCTCGGCTGGATCGCCGTCGGCCGAGCCTCCCGCCGCCGTGAACAGGAGTAAGCCCTTGACCCCCACCCCCCGCACGTCGGAACAGCGTCGGCGCGACCCCGCCGAGGATGCCCCGCCCCCGGCTCCGGACCAGGATCAGGAGGCCGATGAGGAAACTGAGGCCGGACCGCCCGCCGGGGCGAGCACGGAGACCGAGCGGGAGCACAGGGCCGCGGGTAGCCGGAAGAGCGGATTCAGCACGTGGCGGGGCAGGCTGGCCGGTGCCGTCGCGGCCATGCTGTTCGCGGCGACCGCGACCACCGCGGTGCTCCAGTGGATGGCCGCCGACCGGCTGGCACAGGAGAAGGCCGACCGCGCAGCGGTGTCCACCCGGGCGGGCGAGTTCGCCGTGGCCCTGCAGACCTACGACCACACCGACCTGCAGGCCTACCGCGACCGGGTCTTCGCCATCTCCGGCGAGGACTTCGAGAAGACCTACAACGAGGCGTTCAGCCCGCTCGAAGGCGTGATCACCACGATGCGGGCGAGCTCTTCGGCCTCGATCCGCGGCGTCTACGTCTCAGCGGTCGGCGAGGGCAGGGCGAAGGCGATCACGGTGGTCGACTCCCAGGTCACGAGCACGGCGGGGACCCGGCGCATGCTCGGCACGTACATGGAGCTGAGCCTGATCAAGACGGGAGGCCGGTGGAAGGTGAACGCGGCCACGGTCATGGGCGCCGCCGAGGAGCTGGTCACCGATCCGAACGGCGAGACCGTCGAGCCGTCCTCGACATCATCCCCGGCACCGTCGCCGAGCAAGACGGAGAGGTAACCCCCTCCGGCCGCGCTGACACCGCCTACCACGAGTGATCGGTGCCTTCTGAGGTAGGTTCTGATCCATGACCCTGCAGCAGGCCTCGCCCGGCGAACGGAGTGGTCGGTCGGGAGGCGGACCCGCCGAAGTCGCCGGAGCCACCGGCGCGGGGCACGAGAGTGGTGAGCGACCGGTGAACGACGAGACGCCTCGCTGGCTGTCGTCAGTCGAGCAGCGGGCGTGGCGTGCCCACCTCGCCGCGCACAAACTCCTCGAACACCGCCTCGACCGCGAACTCCAGCCCTACGGGCTCTCGATGAACGACTACGAGATCCTGGTGAACCTGTCGGAGACCTCCGGTCACCGCATGCGGATGAGCGACCTGGCGGACGCCACGATCCAGTCCCGCAGCCGGCTGTCGCACCAGATCTCCCGGATGGAGAAGGCCGGCCTGGTCGCCAGGGAGACCTGCGCCGACGACCGGCGCGGCACCTTCGCCGTCCTCACCGAGCACGGCTGGGACACCATCAACAGGGTCGCGCCGCACCACGTGGCCGGCGTGCGCCGGCACTTCATCGACCTGCTCACCGACGATCAGCTGATCGAGCTGGAAATCGCCTACGCTCCGGTGGTGGAGCACCTCAAAAACATTCGCTGACGCGAAACCGATACCGCCCGTACTCCCTTAGTAGACCGCGCTGTCGTTACGATCCGCCCATGTCTGCTCGCCGGATCTTCATCGCCGCGGTGCTCACCGTGTGCTCCCTGGTCACCGCCTGCAGCGGCGGCGACGCCTCCGACGCCACGGCAGCCCTTCCCAGCGGAGCCGAACTGGTCAAGAAGTCCGCGGAGGCGACACGTGCCGTGAAGTCGGCGACCTTCTCCATGGAGACCGAGGGCGCTCCCGCGGTGCCGGTCAAGAAGGCCTCCGGCCGCCTCAGCGGAACCGGCGACGCGGACGGCACCATCCAGATCGACGTGGCGGGCAGCCTTCAGGAGATCAGCTTCGTGCTGATCGGGGAGACCGTCCACTTCAAAGGGGTGACCGGAGGCTTCCAGAAGATGTCGCGGAGCCAGCTGGCGGCGATCTACGACCCGTCCGCCATCCTCAACCCGGAGAAGGGCGTCGTACAGCTGCTGAGCAACGCGCTGGACCCGAAGACCCAGGCGGCCGAGAAGGTGAACGGCGTCGACTCCTACCGGGTCTCGGCGACGCTCTCCCAGCAGGTGCTCGCCACGATGGTGCCCGGCCTCGCGCAGAGCGTCGACGGCACGCTCTGGATCGACAAGGCCACCAGCCGCCTGCTCAAGGCGGATCTGCCACTGACCGGCGGCAAGGTGATCGTGGTCTTCAGCGACTACGACGTGCCGGTCCAGGTCACCGCTCCGGCCCAGTGATGGTGACCCGCGCCGTCCCGGAGGACGGCGGCCGGCTGGCCCGGCGACGGGCCGCTCTCGGCGTCGGCGGCACCGCGGTGCTGCTGGCGGCGCTGGACGCGTACGTCGTGGTCACGGTCCTCATCGACATCGCCAAGGACGTCGACGTCCCGCTCAACCACATGGAGCGGGCCACCCCGATCGTCACCGGCTTCCTGCTCGGCTACATCGCGGCCATGCCGCTGCTCGGCCAGCTCTCCGACCGGTACGGCAGGCGCCCGCTCATCCAGCTCTGCCTGGCGGGCTTCGCGGCGGGCTCGGTGATCACCGCGCTGGGTGAGACGGTGCCCTGGCTGGTCGCCGGACGGGCCCTGCAGGGGGTCGCGGGCGGCGCGCTGCTGCCCATCACCATGGCTCTGATCGGGGATCTGTGGGATGAGGACGAGCGTCCGGTGGCGCTCGGCGCCGTGGGGTCGGCCCAGGAACTCGGCAGCGTGCTGGGCCCCCTGTACGGCGCGGCCCTCGCCGCCCTGGTCCCGTCCACCCTCCAGCTCGGCGGCGTGCAACTCGGTGGCTGGCGGTCGATCTTCTGGCTGAACATCCCGCTGGTGGCCCTGGCCGCGGTCGCCGTACAGCGGTCGGTGCCGCCACCCGGCCGTGACCGGACCGGCACCGGCGGCAGCCGCGTCGACGTGGTCGGCGGGCTGCTGCTGGCGCTCGCGCTCGGCCTGCTCGTGGCCGGTCTCTACAACCCCGACCCGAGCGGAGCGGTCCTCCCGCCCTGGGGCCTGCCGGCGATCGTCGGCGGGGTCGTGTCCGGCGCCGTGTTCGTCGTGTGGGAGATGCGCGCCAGAACCCGGTTGATCGACATGGCGGGGGTGCTGCGCGGCCCGTTCTTCGCCACGCTCGGGGTGAGCTTCCTGACCGGCGCCGCGCTGCTGGTCACCCTGGTCGACGTGCAGTTGTCGGCCCAGACCCTGCTGCGCCTGGACACCCTGGACGGCGCCCTGGTGCTGTCGCGCTTCCTGGTCGCGCTCTCCGTGGCCGCTCTGGTGGGCGGCCTGGCGTCCCGCCGGTACGGTGAGCGCGTGGTGACGGTGATCGGGCTGGCGCTGGCAGTCGTCGGCTACGTGCGCATCAGCCAGTGGCCGCTGGACCTCGCCTCGGCCGGGTACCGGATGGACGCCGACCTGATCGTCGCCGGTCTCGGCCTGGGTCTCCAACCGCGACGAGAGCGTCTTCACCGATCCCGACGCCTTCGACATCACCCGCCACCCCAACCCGCACGTGGGCTTCGGCGGCCCCGGCC
>NZ_JBEXUE010000308.1:0-12199 GCF_040614275.1 Streptosporangium sp. NPDC006013 | reverse complement strand
TCTCCCGCGAGCGCTTCCCCGAGCTGGCGGATGCCTACTGCTTCACCTACGTCCGCGGCCTGACGCCTGAGGAACTGGTGACCCGGCTCGGCGTCGGGGTTGAAGACTGCTCTCGCGTGACGCTTGATGAGCTGATCCGGCGGCAAACCTTCGGTGCCGTCGCCGTTGGAGACTGGGTACTCCTCGTCGAGGCCTACGGCGGGCTCGGTATCACCGAAGAGATCGTCATGCCGCTGTCGGCGGGCACCCGTCTCGTCTCCCATTTCTACCTCGACGTCGACGGCATGGACTACTTCTACTGGATCGACGACGGAAAGATCCGGTTCGAGTTCGCGTACCAGGAAGGCTATTCCCACTGGATCGAAGACGGGAAGATCCAGTTCATGTTCAGGCACCATGAAAGCTACTCAGAGGAGATGCCGGACGAACTCGCAGAGACCCTGGAGCGGATCGACTCCCCCGTCTACCCGATCGCCGACCCCCACGAAGGGCCGGCGTTCCTCTTGGCCGAGCGCCTCACCGGGATCACGATGACGCCGCAGCTGCTGGAGGAGTCCACCTACCTGTGCGGAGGCGTTCAACCAGTAAAGAAAGTCTGAGTCCACTACACACGAAGCGCGGCTCCCCCTCCCGGCTCGCCTCGGTCATAGTCGCTGGCGGAGGCCACTTCGAAGCGGTCGGCGGGGAGTTCGATCTCGGTGAACTCCAGCGGACGGCCGTGGCTGCTGAGCATGACCCGCCGGACGACGAGCAACGGTGTGCCGATCGGTTCCATGCCGAGGTCTTCGTAGGTCTCGCCGTAGGGCATCTGGGCATGGACGGATGTGGTCCAGCGCAAGGGGCCGTGCTCACGCTCCAGATGAGCGTAGTAGTCCTCGGGCTCGACGTGGGATTCGATGTCCCGGTCTGCGCCTTCGCCCGTGATGGTGGCGACCAGGTCGGCCAGGACATACGAGCACAGGTGAATACGGGCGCGGGTCTTGGTGTGCTGCCAGTAGGCGTAGCGATAGACGCCCATGCAGCCTCGGTGTACGCCCAGGACGTCGGCTTTGCTGCCCTCGATACTCATGAACAGTGCCGAGTTGGGAGTGACACCGCCCGCGGTGCGTTCGGCCTCGCTGGCGACGGTGACGTGTTCCCATCCCTGCTTGGCGGGGTCGTAGGTGGGACTGAGCAGATCTTCGCGCTCTGAGCCGCCCATGAGGATGAGGCGCCGGTCAGGGGTGGGGCGGGCGAAGGTGCCCCGGCCGTGGGCGACGGTGAGCAGCCCTTCGCCGACGAGCCGGGCGATGGCCTTACGGATCGGGCGTGAGGTGACGTACTCAGAAGCGAGGAACGCTTCGCCGGGAAGTATCCGTCCTGGCTGATAGTGGCCTTGCACCACGTCAGTTATTCACTCACGCCCCGTTCCGAAGGTCGGATACGGGGCGTTTTGGCTGGTGGGCACTACTGGGTTCGAACCAGTGACATCTCGCTTGTAAGGCGATCGAGACCGGTGCTCGACCAGGGGCACTATCGGCCTTGACCTGCGAATACGGTCCCCGCTCGTCCACCGGTGTCCGGCCCCGTCCGGGGTCGTTGTCACCCAGTTAGTCACCCAGGATGCCGCTCCCTGAGATGGCTTTACCGTGTCCTATCGACTGCCATCCAAGCCGTGCTCGACCCGGGTACGGTCGTGATCCTCCGAGGTGTACTCCTAGCATAGAGAAAGCCGTTCAACCGCATATCCGCATGCCGGGCGGCCCAAACCTTGTAGTCAGGCGCCGCTCGGAGATGAAGCCGAGCGGCGCTCGCCGTATTGCCGGTGCGCGTGCGCGACTATCCGTTCAGTCCCTGGACGCGCACTTCGTGGCTGGTCTCCGCAGGCGCGTACATGTCATTTCCGACCCACTCAACGGTGTACGTGTACTCACCGCCCTCGACCGGTCTGTCGACGAAGCCGTACGACCCGTCATCACGAGGGGACACTATCGGCAGGGTAGTGGCGAGAGTGTCGTTACCGTTGGTCACCGTCCGCTGCACCACGAGCCTGACGTTTGCGGGATTCAGGCCGTCGGCCTGGAACACTCCGCTGAACGCCAGCCATGTGCGGACGGACCCACTGGCTGGACCTGTCAGAGTAAGCGACACCGAGTATTTGACCGTTGCCGTCGCCGAAGCCCTGCTCCAGCGGAAGTTCCCGTTGCCATCCCAGAGCACGGCATAGGTGAACTCCCCGCCGACCGTCGGGATGTCGGTGACGGTGAAAGTGCCGTCCGCGGCAGTCGTCACTCCGTCGAGCGTCTCGCTGCTCCCATCGGACAGGCGGCGGGTCACCGTGAGCGGCTGTGCGCCGGGAGTCACCCCGCCAGGCAACTCGAGCCGGCCGATCAGAGTGAGTGGTTGATTCGTCACAGGGTCGGACGGAGCCGTCAACGTCAGGGTGGATGCCGGGAAGGCGATGTCTTCGATCCGCCACAGGTGCAGCCGGTCGTAAGACGACCTCAGCACAGCGAAGACATCCGTACCAGAAAACGCGACGCTGCCCGCGACCACACCGCCGACCTCATTATCCTCTGTATAGATCTTCGTTCCCGTCGTCGCCTCGTACAACGTGATGTCGGTGCCGTCACCGTGCCCACCCACTATGTGGACCCCGTCCGGGCTGATCGCGACAGCCCTCGGGAAGCGCACGGAGGCCGACTCCTCACCATAGGAACGAACCCTCGTCAAGCTGGTGGCGTCCCATCTCTCGAAATGGTGTGGAAAAGCGGATGCCGAGAGCACGTTCGATCCGTCTGGGGTGACGACGAGTTCGACCGGGCTGGATGTGTCGTACGTGTGGCCGTCGATCTCGCCACGCAGCGTGGGGGTTCCGCTCACGTCATAGACGAACAGGTCCGAGGGGCTGCTCCCGGTTTCACCGACTGCCAGCGTGCTCCCGCCAGCCGCGACCAGCGGAGCGTCATGGAAGTCGGATGCGACTGCGATCGGCTCTGGTTCCTGCTCCGACAGATCGAGGCCCAGGACGCCACCGCCATAGGTGAGGAGGCAGCCATACCCCACCCACAGCCAGTCACCGGACTGCGCCAGGTTTGTCGGGCAGGGGTAGGCGTCAAGGTCGATCCGGCGAGTGATCGCCAGAGTGGCAGTGTCGATCTCGAGCACCTGCTTCGGACCGATCAGCGCGGCGTAGAGGTGAGCTCCGTCCGGCGCCATCGCCAAACCGTAGGCGTCGGACAGTCCGGTGATCTCGTCCACAAGCTCACCGTCGGTGTTCGCGACGATGATCCGGTCTCCGTTGGAGACAAAGACCTTTCCATTGCCGACGACCAGGTCACCGGGCCTGGAGGACCAGTCCACACCGAGGTCCGTCATGGAGTCAGAGGCCGAGGCAACTGGAGTCAGGGCGACGAGGAGTCCGGCCGCCATGGCAAAGGCCGCGGCAAGGCTTACTGACCGGCGCGCGAGCCGAGCAACCAGTGATGCGGCGCGAGAACGTGCCATGGGTAACGGGCGCACATAGATCTCCGCTCGTGAGGGGATGAGGAAAAAGCAAAGCGCCCTGATCAAGCCAGAGAAACGCACCTGCGGTCAAGATCGACGTTTAGTAACAATCAGGGTTTATCGAACACCGGTTCGGGAGCGTGAAAGGCATCCCCAAGTGGACGAACGACGAGGACACGAGACTCCGGCCGAGCCGCCAAAAACTGTCACTCTTCGTGATACAGCCAGGCCAGCACCGCACAATCGACACCAAACCGTGACATAATCAGAAGTTCTCGCGCCATAGGTACCAGGGGCCGTAGTAGTGCTCGACGTCGGGCTCGTACCCCGCTTCTTCCGGCAACGGTGGCTCCCCGTGCAGGCTCCATATGACGCCCTGCTGATGGATGCCATCTCCCCCACCGGCCAGCGCGAAGCGCACCGTGTTCCCATGCCGCGCGGCCCAGGAAACATCGAACAGCCCCAACGTTCCCGGGCCCGTCTTCCAGTCGGCACTTCCCGCCACCGCCGACCGTGCGACTGTCTCGAAACTCTCTGCGGACAGAGCGAACCTGGACTTCTTCAGTTCTCCTACGGCGGGCAGCGCAAGCACCAGGATCCCGATGAGCGGTGGTGCCGCCCAGCGCGACAGGTTCCGCCCGACACTCGATCTGCTCGCCGGGTTGAAGAGCGCTACGGCGAGGCGAACGAACCAGACCACGCCGAGCACGAAGAAGGCAAGGAGCGCGGGCAGTACCCAAAGAGGGCCGATACCAGGAAAGCTCGCCTGATACAGGAGCAGGAGGCCGATGACCGCCAGCGAGCCGATCAAAGGGAGACCCGGTACGCCGGTCGAACTCCTCGGGGACCGCTCTTTCAACGTCATGGCAACTCCAACCAGGGTCGACCAAGGCATCTCATGATCCACGCGAATCCTATCCACGGTTCCCGATAAGCACAGTGCGCCGGAAAGCCGGACTTCCACTCACGGTTCAGAAAGCGGAGAAGAGATCAGCCTAAAGTCGTTCTCATCCACGGCCCCACCCATATGACCTACCGTTTTCAGGATGGTTGCCGTCTGGCTCGTCACCCAGAACTCGCGCTCTCCGCAGGCTTTCGCGGCTCCCCCGCCCAGACGTCTCGCCCGTTACTCCACAGCTCGGAGGCGTGGTAGCCGAATCGGTCGAACAGGCCGTCGTCCTGGTAGCGGCGCAGGTGCATCATGGGCGAGTCGTGGCCGACGAGCTTGGCCAGGTGCGGGGTCACGAGCATCTCGGAGTCGAAACGGAAGACGCTCATGGCGATGTGCTCGTCTCCGAACCTCGCCTCGATGCCGGGTACGTTTCGAACCTGCTCGATCTCCGAGAGGGTGATCCGGATGCGGGTGGAGACGGTCAGCGGGACATTCTCCACCTCTTCGCGGCGGCGGGTGACCTCGCTGTCCGGGTCGCCGATCAGGAATCGGATCCTGCACCCCTGCTCGGCCTTGCGCTTGAGGACCTTGGCGAGGTTGGGGTGTTCCAGCCACAGGAAGTAGTTGGTGTACCCGGCGAAGACGATCTCGTTGCGGGCTGAGCTGATCAGGTTGCGCCAGATCGACTTGGGGCACGCCGACCGGTAGGGGTAAACGGTCAGAACCTCTCGATCCGGACCGGTCTTCACGGTGTTACGGATAGCCTCTGGCCACAACACGGACGTATCAACTCCTAATGCCTCAGCGGCGGCCAACTGGTGCCGGAGGTGCGGAACTCGCGCCTCATCCTGTAACCAGCGTTCCACCGTCTTAACATCCACTTCGCAGCGATCCGCCAGATTCTGGTTGCTCAGCTTCGCATCGAGCATGGCGCGGCGTAAGGGGACGTTGGCCACGGTGCACCTCGGGAGTGAGGACGTCAAGGACGTTTTCGACTCTAACTTTGAAACGTCCTGGACGTCTCTGGAACGCGGTGGGTTCGTCACTCAAATGGAATGACGCTTACTCCATGTCAACACCCGTGATTCTGGAAGACCTCCAGGCAGCATTTCCCGGATGGTGCATTTGGTGTAGTTCTGCGGGCCGTTTGTGGGCAACCCGGAATGGCCGACACCTCACCAACGAAGAGATAAATAATGGCCTCTACCGGACAATCGACGCCGACGACGTCACCGAACTCGCCCAGCAGCTCCGCAACAAGGTGAAGCGGAACGTCGTCGATCTCTGTGAGATCCCGGATGGGTGCAAGGGCCGTACCTCCAAGGCACTCACGCTCGCAGAGGCCAGTTCCATCATTGCCCTGGCGGAGCAGGCCACCCCGCGCATACGTGGTGCTCTCGCTGCTGATCGGTGCCCGTACGGAGGAACTCCGCGCGCTCCTGTGGTCTCATGTCGTCGCGTTCGACGAGGAGCGCAAGGTGTGGTTGCCGATCGAACAAGACCTGCGCCCTGCTCAATGAGCGCGGCCTGCGCGGCCGGATAGCCCACAAGGGCGAGAAGGCCCCGATTCGGGAAAGCCGGCGCTGGCACGTCGAGCGCACCCACGCCTGGCAGAATGCCTTCTGCCGCCTCGCCCGCTGCTACGAACGCCGCGCCATCGTGATCGACGCCTTCTTCAACTTCGCGGACGCGATCATCACCGTCCGCAGCCTCATCCGACGATCCTGGACAACCCACCGCTGGGACAGCCACCCGAGGCGACGCCCGTAAGTCCCCACCTATCCGCGCTGATGCCTTCGTTATTCGCGAAGTACCCGACGCCGGAGGACCTGGTCACGTTGCCCTGCGTTGGCCGCGAGACCGCCAACGTGGAGTTTGGGAACTCCTTCGGGCGATTGCGATGACGCCGCAGCTTGTGCTCTGTTGACCCGTGCTTACCTTGCCTGGCTTGGGTCCAGCGGTCGATGCCGGGGTGGATGCTCAGGACGACCTGATCGCGATCGGGCTGCCGTAGGACACATTCTCGCCTCCCACGAACGGCAGCAGGCGCTCCGTCTCCTGCTCCAAGGCCGCCCGATCGATCGCGGACAGCGGGCGGAACGGAGTGAGGCGCAGGGTGTCGCCTTCGAGGGACCAGCTTCCGTGCACGTGGCCGCCCACGAGGAAGGTGGGCCGTACCTGTGCCTGGCCGGGCATCACGCGCTTTCGGTCCTCGTGACTGATGATGCGGGTCCGGTCGGCGTGGCCGAGCAGGGCGTTGTCGAAGGCGGGCAGCAGTCGCACGGGCGCGGGCGTGTCGGGATCGGGCAGTTCCGCGTTGGCCAGGTCGATCAGTTCCCTGCCGTCGGGGTCGCGGTAGTGACGCAGTTCGGCGCGCATGTCGGAGACGATCTCGCCGAGGCGGGTCAGCCCGGACCAGGCCTGTACGTCCATGGTCCCGGCTGGGCCGAACGCTGCCAGATAGCGGCGGATCAGGTCCTTGGCGGTCGCCGGGGCCATGGGCTGGCCGAGCCAGGTCTCGGCGGGCGTGACGGAGACGGCCGACCGGGTGCCCCAGGAGCCCCATGTGCCGGTGGCCGGGCTGTGGATGAGGGGGGCTCTGAGCTCAACCTCTCCGGCGAGGATGCGCCCGTCGCGGCCTGGGTGGCGTTCGGCCAGCCGTCGGGCCAGCTCCTTTCGCGGTGTCGTTCCGCCCGCCAGCAGTTCAAGCCCGGTGGCGACCAGCGAGGCGGTGTCCAGGCCCGCGCTGTTGCGGGCAAAGTACGCCGAGCGGGCGGTGCGGTCGAGCACAGGCTGCAGCAGCGGCCGCAGCCGGCGGAAGTCGTCGGCCGCGGCGAGGTGCTGGGTGCTGCGGAGCAGGCCGGAGCGGACCACCTTCCGATCCTGCAGCAGTCTGGTGAGCTGGGAGTGGGTGAAGCCGTGGATCCTGCTCCACAGCCCGACGTAGGGCCAGTTGGGCTCTTGCGCCTGCAGCGCGACCAGGCGCCCGATCACCTCCAGCGGGGTGTGATCGGTGCGGGCCAGCAGGAACTGGCGGCCCAGCAGGGCTCGGTTCAGGGCCCTGCTCGAGAGGGTTGTCACGACAGCCGCACCGAGACATTGCCCCAGTAGGACCCCTGGAGCAGGGACAAGAACGCCTGCGGCACGTCCTCGATCCCGCCCTTGACGACCGTCTGCGGGTAGACGAAGCGGCCCTCGCCCAGCCAGGTGCTGAAGTGTTCCCGCCAGGCGGCGATCTGGTCGGGGGTGTGGTAGCAGGAGAACGGCAGCAGCTCGATGCCCCGGGCCTGGGCCGCGGCGTGATCGGGCTTGGGGAAACGCTCCGCCGCATCGCCGAGCTGGCTGGACAGTGAGCCGCACAGCGCGAAGCGGGCGCCGGGCCTGGCCGTCTGCAGCGCGGCCTGATACTGCTCGCCGCCCACGACGTCGAAGAACACCGAAATGCCCTCGGGCGCGAGCTCTCGGAGCCGGTCGGCCGCCGAGCCGTCGTGATAGTCGAAGGCGGCGTGGTAGCCGAGCTCGTTCACCAGATAGTCGACCTTGGCCGGGCTGCCGGCGCTGCCGATCACCCGCGCCGCGCCCAGGCACTTGGCGATCTGCCCGGCCAGCGAGCCGACCCCGCCCGCCGCGCCGGAGACGAACACCACGTCGCCCTCGCCGACGGCCGCCACATCGGCCATCCCGTAGTAGGCGGTCGGCCCCTGACCGAGGTAGTAGCCGGGGTCCGCGATGGGATCAAGCTTGATGTACTGGGCGGCTGGGCCCGCCGAGTACTCGCTCCAGCCGGTCATCGACTGGACCAGGTCGCCAACCGCGAGCTCGGGGCTGTCGGACCGGATGACGGTGCCGATGGCGGCCACGCCCACCCGCTGGCCCGGCTGCCAGGCCGGTACCGGGATGGTGCAGTCCGCGCGCATCAACTCCAGATAGGTCGCGGCGAGCCCTACCTGGTCAGTGTGCACCAGAACCTCGCCGTCCACCTCGGTCGTGGCGACGGTGAAGTTGTCGAGTGCCGGTGCGCCGACGATCTGCGCGGCCAGCTGGATCTCACGGGTGATCATTTCTTGGTCCTTATGTCGGTACGGCCTTCGAGATCGACTCTAAAGAGGCTTCCGGTCACTTTTTGACCGGAAGGCGGGCGAGGATGGCGGTATGGCGAACACCAGCTCACGGACCCTCAGACTGCTCTCGCTGCTGCAGACCCACCGCCACTGGCCCGGCCTGGAATTGGCCGAGCGGCTCGGGGTCTCCGAGCGGACGCTGCGCCGTGATGTTGACCGGCTGCGCGAGCTCGGCTACCCGGTCGGCGCGGCCCGGGGCACCGACGGCGGCTACCAGCTCGCGCCCGGTGCCATCCTGCCGCCGCTGCTGCTGGACGACGAGGAGGCGGTGGCCCTCGCGGTGGGCATCGGCGACGCGGCACAGAGCGGGATCGCCGGCATGCAAGAGGCGTCGCTGCGCGCGCTCACCAAGGTGGTACGGGTCCTGCCGCCTCGGCTGCGGGCCAGGGTGGACGCCCTGCGGGCGATGCCCCTCTCCGTCGCCGTGTCCGGGCCGGTCGCCTGCGCGTTCGCACTCGCAACCAGGATCACGGGTATCGCCTTCGCCGACTGGAACCCCCATGAAACGGATTTCCTGGGAGCCGAAATCGTTCCGGACTGATCAGTGATCTGTACGGCCTGCCATGAGAGCTTCCTTCAAGTCGGCGGCTTGGGGGACCTTACACCGCGTTAGCAGTGTCGCGACGTCGACGAGTTCCTTGGCCGCGTGCCGGTTCAGCTCGACGGCATCGGCCACCATGGGCAGGCTCACCTGCACGGCCGCCGCCGCTTCGCCAGCCTCGGCGTGAGCCTTGGCCAGGCACGAGCCATACCAGGCACAAACCCGCTTTCCCGTACCCACGCCGGCACCCGCAACGCGCTCTTGCGCGCCCTGCGCTGCCTGGGAGAACGCGGCTTCGCCCTGCTCACGCAATGCTGGCGCTCCCTCCAGCACATTACCGCCAGCCCCAGCAGAATCGGAGACCTCGTCAAAGCTGCGCTTGTTCTCACCCATTTCGAACATGGCTACCTGACGTGAAATTCGCTGAAATCACCTCGCTGAGTGGCAGTGGATCTCTCAGAGGCGAGCGGTAAAATGACCACGTGACGGTCCAGGATTTCAGTGAGTGGCAGTGGATCAACGAGCCCGCGAAGTGGGCGGCGGGTGAGGACCTCCGGATCACCGCCGAGGCGCGCACCGATCTGTGGCGGGTCACCCACTACGGGTACATATACGACACCGCCCACATCTTCGGCAGGACGCTGCCGGGCGACCTGCGGGTGACCACGACCTTCCAGGCCTCCTACGCCGACCGGTACGACCAGGCCGGTGCCATGCTCCGGATCGACGAGAGGAACTGGATCAAGGCGGGCGTCGAGTACGTCGACAGGAAGATCAACCTAAGCGCCGTGGTGACCAGGGACTTCTCCGACTGGTCGATGCTCACGGTGTCCGAGCCGGTGGAGTCGGTGACATTGGAGCTGGAGCGCAAGGGTGACGCCGTGACCGTGAGGTACGGGCTCAACGGCGCGGCGCCGGTCACCATGCTCCGCTTCGCCTACTTCCCTCCGGAGGTCCCGGTACTCGCGGGCGTCATGTGCGCGGCCCCCAGGGGCGAGGGTTTCGAGACCCGCTTCACTTCGGTGACGGTCTCCTGACGCCACGGCGGCGGACCTGGACGCCGGTGCGCGGCGGGGGAAAGGGCCGTCCGCGGACCTCCCAGGGCATGCGAGAACCACCACATCGGCGCCTTGTCCGCTTATAGCCAATTTGCCAGTGGCATACAAGGCTCAGACACGCAGACAACAAGAAGGTCGCTCTCTGAATCGCCCCGGCTTTGATGGAGACCTTGATGTACCCCGGCTTTCGTGGAGTCGCTGATGTACCCCGAGTTCGGTGGAGTCGGGGTACATCACCCCATCGCCCTGGGCATCCAGAGCGACTCACTCCAGACAAATCGATCTTAGGGGCCGCCATGAGCGCGGGCATCGTACGTCGCGACGTACGGAAGATCATTGAGAAGGCGGGGCTCCGTGGCACCGACTGGACTCCCCGCGAGATGCGGCACAGCTTCGTCTCGCTGCTCTCGGACTCGGGCGTCCCGATCGAGGACATCTCACGCCTGGTCGGCCATCGGAACACGGTGGTCACGGAGACGGTCTATCGGAAGCAGATCCGGCCGGTGCTCATGCAGGGCGCGGAGGCGATGGACGACATCTTCGGGAGTTAGTCACCCAGTTAGTCACTCACGCCCCGTTCCGAAGATCGGATACGGGGCGTTTTGGCTGGTGGGCACTACTGGGTTCGAACCAGTGACATCTCGCTTGTAAGGCGAGCGCTCTACCGCTGAGCTAAGCGCCCGGGGTAATCCCGTTGGACAGACGGGACAACACCTTACGCCACCCGGGGGGATTTCAGCACATCGGGAGACCAGTTGGCCCCCGCGTCGGCGAAGCCGGCGGCGCGCCAGCCGAGGAGGGCTGCGCCGAGCATGCCGGCTGACATGCCGAGGGCAGCCTGGCGCAGAGGTGGTGCGTCGCGGAAGGCGAGGCGTTTGCCAAGGCGCTCGGCCAAGGGGACGGAGAGGAGGGGGCCCGCCTCGGCGAGGCCGCCGCCGAGGACGATGGCCGAGGGGTCCAGCAGGAGCGTGTAGGTGGCCAGGGCCAGGGAGAGCGCCTCGACCGCTTCGCCCCAGATCTCCATGGCGAGGGGATCTCCGGAGGCGGTCAGGGCTGCGACCTGCTCGGCGGTGACGGGAGCGGGCAAGGCGGTGGAGACGGTGACGGGCGAGGCTGGGGCGGGCGAAGTGGCAGGGTGAGCGGCAATGGCGGGCGACGAGGCAGTGGGCGAGGCGGTGGTGGCGGCTGAGGCGATGGGGACGGTGTCAGGCGAGGCGGGGGCGGCGGATGAGGTGGCGCGAGCGGAGTAGCGGCGGGCTACGGCGGAGGCGGAGGCGTAGGTCTCCAGGCAGCCGATCTGGCCACAGGCACACGGCTCGCCCTCCGGGAAGACCGGGATGTGGCCGATCTCGCCGCCCCAGCCGGCGCTCCCGCCGTACGGCTCGCCGTGCAGGATCACGGCGCCCGCGATGCCGGTGCCGATGGGCAGGAACAGGAAGTCGGAGAGCTCGCGACCGGCACCCAGGACACTCTCCGCGAGGCCGCCGGTGCGGACGTCGTGGCCGAGCATGACGGGGACGTCGAGCGGGACGAAATCCGCCGCGGGGACGTCCCTCCAGCCGATGTTGGCGGAGTAGAGGGCCGCATCGGCGGTGACCAGGCCGGGCACGGCGAGTCCGACGCCCGCGGGGGTGCCGTCGCCCGCGGTGGCGAGGTTGTCGATGAACGACCGGATCGTCGCGACGACGGCGGCGGGGCCCCTATCCCGTGGAGTCGCGCGGCGGTCGGTGTGGATGATCTCGCCGGACCTGGTGACGAGGCCGCCCTTCATCGACGTTCCACCGACGTCAAGGGCAACAACGAAGGAGCTCATGCACCCATCCAGCGGCTCGAAGGAGCGGGACCGAGCCCGACCCTAGCGCACGGCATGCGCGCTCGGATGGGGTAGATCCACCGATATGGCGGGGGATCGGAAAGGAACCCCGGCTACAGCCTCATATGCGGCTTACCGGTATCTCGGGTGATCATCGCTGGACGGGGCGGTGTCGCACGCGGTGAAAGGGCGGGGCCGGAGGCGGTGGCTTCCGTGGCCGCGTAGCCAGCTTGCGTTGACGTCCGTGTCGATGATGCCGGGCGCCACCGAGTTCGCGGTAATGCCTCG
>NZ_JBEXUE010000307.1:0-12221 GCF_040614275.1 Streptosporangium sp. NPDC006013 | reverse complement strand
CCCCGCCGGAAGGCGACCGCTGGAGCGCGGCCGTCGCGGAGCTGGAGGGTGGGACGGCGGGGCCGCCCGGAGTGCGGGTCGAGCCCGCGGACCTGGCCCAGATCCTCTACACCTCGGGCACCACGGGGCTGCCCAAGGGCGTGGGCGCCAGCCACGCCAACCTGGCCTTCGGCTGCGAGACCCGCCCCAACCGCCGCAGGTTCGGCCACTCGCGCCACCTGCTGCACGCCTTCCCGATCGGTACCAACGCCGGTCAGACGATGCTGATGAACGCGCTGGACGCCCGTCCGGCCATGCTCACCCTCGGGCGCTTCACCCCCGGCCGCCTCGCCCGGCTGATCGAGTCGCGCCGGGTCGGCACCGTGTTCGTCGTACCCGCCATGGCCATCGAGTTCCTCAACGCGGGACTGCACGAGCGCCACGACATGTCGAGCGTCCTGCTGCTCGGTTCGGCCGCCTCGGCCCTGCCGCCCGCGGTGGCCGCGCGCCTGGCCGACGCCTTCCCCAACGCGACGGTCACCAACTACTACACCTCCACCGAGGCCGCTCCCGCCCAGACCATCATGATCTTCGATCCGTCCAGGCCGGGGGCGCTGGGACGGCCGGCGTTCGGCGGGGCCCTGCGCATCACCGACGCGCACGGCGACCCGCTGCCCCCGGGAGAGACCGGCGAGGTCTGGATGCGTTCACCCACCACCACCCGTTTCTACTACCGGGACGAGCAGGCGGGCGCCGAGGCGTTCAGGGGCGGCTGGGTGCGGATGGGGGACATCGGCCGCCTGGACGCCGAGGGCTACCTCCATCTCGTCGACCGGGAGAGCGACGTGGTCAAGTCGGGCGCGTTCAAGGTCTCCACGCTCCAGGTGGAGGCGGCGCTCCACGAGCACGAGGCCGTCGCGGAGGCCGCGGTGCTCGGTGTCCCGCACCCGGTACTCGGCAGCGTGCTCGCCGCGGCGGTGGTGCTGCGGTCCGCCGGGACCTCCGGCGGGGATCTACGGGCCTTCCTGATGGACCGCCTGGCCGGGCACGAACTCCCCGAACGGGTGCTCGTCGTCGACACCCTGCCCAGGAACCAGTCGGGAAAGGTCGTCAAAAGGGAGCTGCGGGGCCTGTTCGAGGTCGCCGCGACAGGTCAGACGGAAGGCACGTGAAAATGTCGATGTCGCTCACAGCGGGATGGGACCGGGCGACCTTCGCCCAGCACGGTATGTGGATCACCGAGCGGATGGGGGCCGGTGGCCGGGTCTATGCGATGCCGCTCACCCTGCGGCTCGACGGCCCGCTCGACACCGGCGCGATGCTCGCCGCCTGTGCCGCGGCCGTCGAGCGACATCCTGTGCTCGCCGCGGTCCTGGCGGAGCGGGACGGCGAGGTCCGCCTGCTCCCCGGCAAGGTGCCCCCGCCGATCCGCTTCGAGGAGACCCCGCCCGAGCCCGGCCGGCTTGAGGAGGAGGTGGCGCGCCCCTTCGATCTGGAGTCGGGTCCGCCGGCCAGGTTCACCCTCTTCAGGCTGGGGGCCGAGCGGCACCTGCTGCAGATCGTCGCCCACCACGCCGTCTTCGACGGCGTCTCCAAGGACCTGCTGCTCCGTGACATCGCCGCCGCCTACGGGGGCTCCGCCCTCGCCCCCCTGACGCTCTCCTGCGACGAGATCGCCCGCGCCGAGCAGGGCCGGGTCGCCGCCGCGCTGGAGGAGGCGGCGGAGTTCTGGCGGCCGAGATGGCAGGACGGGCAGGACCTGCTGCTGCCCGGCCTCACCCGCACCTCGCTGCGCGCCGCGTCCGGCGACACCGTGGAATTCCGCCTCGGCGGCGAGGTCGCCGCGATCGCCGCCGACCTGGGCCTGACCCGCTTCGAGGTCGTGCTGGCCGCACTGCACACGCTCCTGTACGGGTACGGCAACGCCCGCGTCACGGTGGCGGTGGACCTGTCCACCAGGACCGAGGAGACGCGCGAGCACGTGGGGGCGTTCGTCAACGAGCTGCCCGTGGCCTCCAGCCCGGCCGGGACGTTCGCCGAGTTCGCCCGGTCGATCAGGGAGGAGCTACGGGCGATCTACCGCTATCGCGAGATTCCCCTGGCCAGGGCGCTGGGCGGGATCAGCCCGCGCTCCGCGCTCACCCCCGTCTCGGTCAGCTACCGCAGACGCCCGGCCGGTGACCCCTCCTTCGCGGGACTGGACGCCTCGGTCGACTGGGCGGCGTCCAACGGCGCGGTCCGCAACACTTTGCACCTGCAGGTCGTCGACGGCGCCGACGGCACGGCCGGGGCCGAGGCCCGCCTGCGGTTCAACCCCGAGATCCTGGACCGCGCCGCCTGCGAGGGCGTCGCCGAGCGGCTGCGGGTTCTGCTCGCCGGCATCGCGGCCCGCCCCGGCGCCCCGCTCGACGAGCTGCCCCTGCCTCCCCGGGTCGTCCCCGCCGGCCAGGCCGATCAGGCCGATCAGGCCGATCACAGCCTCGTCACCGGTCCGGTCTCCGGCGGTGAAGGCGCCAGGGGGGAGGACACCGAGCTCCTCGGGCAGGTCACGGCGATCTGGTGCGAGGTGCTCGGCGTGGACACGGTCCAGCCGGACGACGACCTGTTCGACCTCGGTGGTCACTCGCTGACGATCACCCAGATCATCGCCCGTGTCCGGGACGGGATGGGCGTCGAGCTCTCCTTCGAGGTGTTCATCGACTCCCCGACCGTCGAGGGCGTCGTCGAAGAGATAGCCAGAGCCCGATGACGGCCGAATCCGGACGGTCATCGGTGGTGACCGTCGAGTTCTCCGGGGCGCGGGGCGGCGAGTCGCCGCTCACCTGGGGCCAGCTGGCCATCTGGAGGATCACCCGGTGGCTTGAGGACGGCGACCCGTACTTCAACATGCCCTGGGTGCTGCCCGTCTACGGCAGGCACACCCAGGATGCCGTCATCGGCGCCCTGCGCGGCCTCGTCGAGCGGTACGAGACCCTCAGGACCACCTGTGAGGACGCCGCCGGCGGGCCGGTCCAGCGGGTGGCGAGCCGGGGCCGGTTCGACGTCGAGGTGGTCGACGCCGGGGAGGACAAGCCACTCGCCGCCGCCAAGAAGGTGTCCGCCGAGCTGGCCGCCAGGGGCTTCGACTACGCGGTCGAGCTGCCGTTCCGCTGCGCCGTCGTGACCGTCGGCGGCCGCCCGCGCGCGGTGGCCTTCGCGCTGTCCCACCTGGCGGTGGACGGCTGGGCGCTGGACGTGCTCGCGGGTGACTGGCGGGCGCTGCTGGCCGGGGACGAGCTGCCCGCTCCCGGGTGGCAGCCGCTGGACCAGGCCGTCTTCGAGCGTGAGGGGGCGGGAGCGGCCCGCGGCGAGCGGGCGCTCCGCCACTGCCGGGCCGAGCTTTCGAGGGCGCCGGAGACCATGTTCGACTTCCCCCGCATCACCGCGGAGGAGCCGAGGTTCGTCCGGGTCGGCATGGAGTCGGTGGCCGTCGCCGCCGCCGCCGAGATCCTGGCCGAGCGGTGGTCGGTCAGCACGGCCAGCGTGCTGACCACGGCGAGCGCGGTGCTGCTGGGTGTGCTCACCGGGCACCGCCGGGTGGTCATGCAGCTGATCGTGGCCAACCGGCACGACCCCAGGACCGCGGCCATGGCCGGCACCGCGGTGCAGGACGGGCTCCTCGTCCTCGACCTGCCGGACGGGACGTTCGCCGACGTGGTCCGTGCCGGGCACCGGCGGGCGTTGATGGCCTACCGCAACGCGCACTACGACCCGTACCGGATGATGGCGCT
Source organism: Streptosporangium sp. NPDC006013 (assembly GCF_040614275.1). Classification (NCBI taxonomy): domain Bacteria; kingdom Bacillati; phylum Actinomycetota; class Actinomycetes; order Streptosporangiales; family Streptosporangiaceae; genus Streptosporangium; species Streptosporangium sp. NPDC006013. The sequence goes on along the minus strand of NZ_JBEXUE010000307.1, from coordinate 8,472 downwards.
GCGCGAGGAGATCGGAAGGGAGCGTGGCGGTCCCGTCGACCTGTCCGCCTACTTCAACGACACGCGGACCACCGCTCACTGGCCCAACCTGCCCAAGGTGGAACCAGCGGGGGATCCGGCCGCGGTCGCCGCCCTCACCGAGCGGACCAGGTTCTTCCTGGTCGGCGCCTGGGACGCGGTGGACGCCACGGTCTTCTTCGCCACCGGGCCCGCCACGAACACCTGCCGGCTCTACCTGCTGACCGACACCGCCTGCCTGCCGCGCTCCACCGCCTACGCGCTGCTGGGCGGGGTGGAGAGGCTGCTGGTCAGGGCCGTGGCCGAGGAGGTGGCGCTGGACGAGGTCGCCGAGCTGTGCGGCATCGTCCCGATCGAGCGCCCCGCCGTCCGGGAGGCGGCCCTTCCCGGTACGCCGGAGAGCGGCCCGGCGACGGTGAGATCCAGGGAGGTGGCCGGTGACCACGCCTGACCCCCGCGTCGCCGCGGAGGCGGACCTCGCGGTGCGGGAGTCCGCGCCGGAGCACGCCCCACGGGAGCACGCGGCGCAGGACCGGCGTGAGGAACTGCTCGACCGGCTGGCGCGGCTGTCGCCGGAACGGCGCGCGGCGCTGCTGGCGGCGGCGCGGGAGCGGGGCGGGGGCAGGCGGTGGCCCCTGTCGTTCGGGCAGGAGCGCCTCTGGTTCCTCAGCAGGTTCGACCCCGGCGACACCACGTACCACACCCCCTGGTGCGTGCGGCTGCGCGGCCCCGTCGACGTGCAGGCGCTCGCCGCCGCCTTCACCCGCGTCGCCGAGCGGCACCACGTGCTGCGCACCCGGTTCCGGCTGGCCGGTGACCGTCCCGTCCAGATCGTCGTGCCCGTCGCGCCGGTGCCGGTGGAGCGGGCGGACGTCACCGGCGACCCGGCCCCGGCCGTCGTGGAGTTCGTGAACCGGCCGTTCGACCTCGAAGGCGGCCCGCCGCTGCGCGTGGCGCTGCTGCGACTGGGCGAGGAGCACTTCCTGCTCTGCATCGTCCTGCACCACATCGTCGTCGACGGCTGGTCGCTGAACGTCCTCATGCGGGAGGTGACCGAGTGCTACGCCGCCCACCGCGAGGGCAGGCCGCCGGCGCTGGAGGAGCTCCCGGCGCAGTACCCGCAGCTCGCCGAGGAGGACAGGCGCCGCGCCGAACGGGACGAGGACGCCTCCCACCTCGACCACTGGACCCGTACGCTCGCCGGGGTGCCGGCGCTCGACCTCCCCGCCGACCATCCTCGTCCCGCCCGCTGGAGCGGGCGCGGCGGGCAGGAGAGCCTGCTCGTGCCCGACGAGGTGATCACCCGGCTGGAGGACGTCGCCAGGAGCGCGCGCTGCACGCTCTTCATGGCGCTGCTCGCCGCCTACCAGGCGACCCTCTCGCTGGCCTCCGGGCAGCGGGATCTGTGCGTCGGGGTGCCGGTCTCCGGCCGGGACCGTACCGAGATCGAGCCGCTGATCGGCTACTTCGCCGGCACGCTCGTGCTCCGTGCCGACCTGTCGGGCGACCCCACCTTCCTCGAACTGATGAAACGCACCCGGCTGACGCTCTTCCGGGGACTCCAGCACGCCGGCACGCCGTTCGAGCGGATCCTCGCCTCGTTGCGCCTGCCCCGTGACCTGAGCAGGCCGCCGCTCTTCCAGGCCATGTTCAACCTGCACAACCTGCCCAAGGACGACCTGCTGCGGACCACGATGGGCGACCTGTCGGCCGAGGTCTACCCCGTCCCCGCGACGGGCCGTACCAAGGCCGAGGTGTCCGTGGACGCCTGGCGGGGGCCCGAGGGCCTCGGCGGCGTCCTCGACTACAGCAGTGACCTGTTCTCCGCCGGAACCGCGCGGCGCCTGGCCCGCACCTTCACCGACGTGGTGGAGCGGGCCGGGACCGACCCGGGCCTCCGGCTGTCCGACCTGAGAGGTGTACGACCGTGGTGATGTCCTCCCCGGCGCGAGAGCCGGGACTCACGGCACCAGACCCGCAGGGAGAGGGCATGGTGACGGTGCCGGAGCTGATACGCGACCGGCTGGCGACGGCACCCGACGCGGTGGCGGTCAGCGGGCAGGGCGGCGAGCTGACCTACCGGGAGCTGCACCGGCGGGTCGACGACCTCGCCGCGGTGCTGCGCGAGTGGGGAGTGGGCCCCGAGGTCCCGGTCGGGCTGTGCATGGAGCGCACCACGGGGATGGTCGTCGCGGTCCTGGCGGTCTGGGCCGCCGGAGGCGCGTACGTCCCGCTCGACCCCGCCTTCCCCGAGGACAGGCTGCGGCTCATGCGCCAGGACGCCGGGATCGGCCTGGTGCTGACCCAGGCCGGTGTGGACCGGCGCCTGCTGGCCGGAGTCCCCCGGATCCTCGTGCTCGCCCCGGACGGTGCCGCCCCCACCGCCCGCCGCGACACGCCGCGGGGACCGCGGGGCGACCTGGCGTACGTGATGTACACCTCGGGCTCCACCGGGCGGCCCAAGGGGGTGGAGGTCCCGAGGCGCGCCGTGCAGAACCTGCTCGGCTCGTTCGCCGAACGGCTGAAGCTCACGCCCGAGGACCGCTGGCTCGCCGTCACCACCCTGTCGTTCGACATCTCCGTCCTGGAGTTGCTGCTCCCCCTGGCGTGCGGGGCGCGGGTCGTCGTGGCCTCCGCGAGCCAGGCGGCCGACGGCCAGAGGCTGCGGGCGCTGGCGGTCGCCGAGCGGATCACGGCACTGCAGGCCACCCCGGCCACCTGGCGCATCCTGCTGGAGGCCGGCGGAGTGCCGGAGACGATCCGTATCCGGCTCTGCGGGGGAGAGGCGCTGCCGCGAGACCTCGCCGACGCGCTCCTCGCCCCGGGGACGAGCCTGTGGAACGTGTACGGGCCGACCGAGACGACCGTGTGGTCCACCGCGGGGATCGTCGCGCCCGCACCGGCCCGGGTCGTGCTGGGGGAGCCGATCTCCGAGACGTCCCTGTACCTCCTGGGCGACGACGGCCTGCCGGTCGCGGACGGCGAGGCCGGGGAACTGCACATCGGCGGGGCCGGGGTGGCCCGCGGCTACCGGGGCATGCCCGCCCTGACCGCCGCCCGCTTCCTGCCCGACCCCTTCGCGGCCGGCGGGGGAGGGCGCATGTACGCGACCGGCGACCTCGTCCGGCGCACCCCGGACGGCCGCCTGGAGTACCTGGGCAGGGCCGACAGCCAGGTCAAGGTGCGGGGGTTCCGCATCGAGCTGGAGGAGATCGAGACGGTCCTGCGCTCGGTGGAGTGGGTGCGCCAGGCCGCCGTCGGTGTCCACCAGGGACCGGACGGCCTGCCCACGCTGGTGGCGTACCTGGTCGGTGCGGAGGGAGCGGCACCGGAAGGGCCGTGGGAGGCGCTGCGCGCCAGACTCAGGGCGAGCCTGCCCGAGTACATGGTGCCCGCGCACCTCGTCACCCTCGACTCCCTGCCGCTCACCCCCAACGGCAAGCTCGACCGCGCGGCGCTGCCGGCACCCGACCGGGCTCGGGCGTCGACGACCCCCTACCGGGCGCCGTCGAGTTCGGCGGAGGACGAGCTCGCCGCGATGTGGGAGGAGGTGCTGGGAATCGAGCGGCCGGTCGGGGTCGACGACGACTTCTTCGAGCTCGGCGGGCACTCGCTGACGGCCGCCCAGATCATCGCCAGGGTCCAGTCGCGCTTCGGCGTCGCCGTGCCGCTGGTGGCGCTCTTCGAGCATCCGACCGTCGCCGGGCTCGCCCGGCAGCTGGACCGCCTGGACGACGACGACCTGGACCTCGTCGAGGTCGCCGCGCTGCGCGAGCAGCTCGACGGCCTCGGTGCCGAGGAACTCGCGGCGATCTTCGACGAACTGGGGCCGGGCGCATGAGGGCGCCGCTGTCCCCGGCGCAGGAGCGGCTCTGGATCCTGCAGCGCGTCGATCCGGACGACGCCTCCTACAACATGTATCTCGTACGCCTGCTTCGCGGCCCCCTCGACCAGGCCGCGCTGATCTGGGCGCTCACCGACGTGCTGACCCGCCACGAGAGCCTGCGCACCAGGTTCACCGAGGAGGACGGTGTTCCCTGGGCCGTGGTGGAGAGCGGGGCACCCGGGATCGAGTGGCTGCGCTCCGGGAGCCGCGAGGACGCGGAACGCCTGGTGGCCGAGCGGACCAACGAGCCGTTCGACCTGGAGGCCGGGCCTCCGCTGCGGGTGGCGGTGATCCGGATAACCGACGACCGGCATGTGCTCTGCGTCACGATGCACCACATCATCTCGGACGGCTGGTCGCTCAACGTCATCCTGGACGACCTGGCCGACTGCTACACCGCGCGCCTCGCCGGGGCCGAACCCCGGCTGCGCCCGTTGCCGGTCCAGGCGGGCGACTACGCGCGCTGGCAGCGGCGCAGGGCCGAGCGGGCCGTGCCGTACTGGCGGGAGAGGCTCGCCGCGCCGCCCCCGGTCGAGCTGCCGTTCCGCCGGGAGGGGGCGGGGAGCGGGCGGGGCGAGTTCCAGGGTGTCCGGTTGTCACCCGAGACGGCGCGGCGGCTGGAGCGGCTGGCCGCCGAGCAGCGCACCACCCTGTTCACCGTGCTGGTCGCCGCGTACCAGACGTTGCTGCTGCGGCACACCGGGCAGACCGACGTCCTGGTCGGCACCGTCGTCGCGGGCCGGGACCGGGTCGAGCTGGAACCGATGGTCGGATACGTCTCCCAGACGGTGATCCTCCGCGGGGACCTGTCGGGCGACCCGCCGTTCACCGGACTGATCGGCCGCAGCCGTGGCGAGGTCCTCGCCGCGCTGGGCAACTTCTCGGTCCCCTTCGAGCAGCTCGGCCACCCCGTGGAGTCGCTGCTGTCCTCCATGCTCATCCTGCACAACCAGGACGCCGGTCCCCGGCGGGCGTTCGGCGAGCTGACCGTGACCGACATCGACGCCGGGTTCCGGCAGGCCAAGGTGGACCTCCTCGTCGAGGTGTGGTCCGACGAGAACGGGCTCGGCCTCTCCTTCTGCCATGACACGGGCCTGTTCGAGGCGGCGGAGGTCGGCCGCCTGGCCGCCAGGTTCGCCCTGCTCCTCGAATCCGTCGCGGCCCGCCCCGACACCCCGCTCTCCGCCCTGCCGATCTGGACCGACGCCGACCACGCCGACACCCACACCCTGTCGGCCGGGCCGTCCGGCGCCGAGCTCGCCGGGGACGTCCTGGTTCCCGAGATGATCCACCAGGCCGCGCGGCGGACGCCCGAGGCCGTCGCCGTGGTCTGCGGGCGGGAGAGCGTCACGTACGGCGAGCTGCTGGCTCGCGCGGGCACGCTCGCCGGGGTCCTCCGTGACGGCGGGGTCGGCCGCGGCGACGTCGTCGGGGTCTGCCTGCCCCGCTCGATCGAGGCGATCACCGCGCTGCTCGCCGTCTGGTGGGCGGGGGCCGCCTACCTGCCGTTCGACCCCGACGTCCCGGACGAGCGGCTGGCCTTCTCGATGGCGGACGGCTCGGCCACCCACCTGATCACCCTGCGCGAACCGCCGCCGGGCCGCGTCGCCGTCGCCCCCGCGCCACCCGCGTTTCCCGGGGGTGCCGTCGGTGCACCCGCCCCCCTCCGGGGCGCGACCGTGCCGCTGGACGCCGCGTACGTCATCACCACCTCGGGCTCCACCGGCGTGCCCAAGGGCGTGCTGGTGGAGCACGGCGCGGTGGCCGCGCGGGTGCGGTGGATGCGCGCGGACTACGGCCTGACCTCCGGCGACCGGGTCGTCCAGTTCGCCTCGCTCAGCTTCGACGCCCATGTCGAGGAGGTCTTCCCGGCGTTGGCTGCGGGGGCCACGCTGGTGCTCCTCCCCGACGGGGCGACGAGCCTGCCCGACCTGCTGGCCTCGCCGGAGGGCGAGGCGGTCACCGTGCTCGACCTGCCGACCGCGTACTGGCACTCACTGGCCGAGGAGCCGGGCGAGACCGCCTGGCCCGCCTCGCTCCGCCTGGTGATCCTCGGCGGCGAGCAGGTCTCCGCGGCGGCGGTGGAGCGCTGGCGCGGCCTGCTCGGCGACCGGGTCCGGCTGGTCAACACCTACGGCCCGACCGAGGGGACGGTGATCGCCACCGCCGCCGACCTCGGGGCGCGCGACGTCGTGGGCCGCCCGCCGATCGGCGGCCCGATCGCGGAGACCACCGTCCGGGTGCTCGACGACAGGGGAGAGCCCCTGCCACCCGGCGCGGCCGGGGAGCTGGTCATCGGCGGGGCCGGGGTGGCCCGCGGCTACCTCGGCAGGCCGGCGCTCACCGCCGGTGCCTTCGTCCCCGACCCGTACGGTGCCCCCGGGGCGCGCCGCTACCGGACGGGGGACCGGGCGCGGTGGCGCTCCGACGGGCGGCTGGAGTTCCTGGGGCGGCTGGACGCGCAGCTGAAGATCCGGGGTTTCCGGATCGAGCCGGGTGAGGTGGAGAGCCGCCTGCTCGCCCATCCGCAGGTGGGCCAGGCCTTCGTGACCGGCCGGGGCGAGGAGCTCGTCGCCTACGTCACCGGCACCGCGGATCCGGCGGACCTCAGGGAACACCTGGGGCACTCGCTCCCGCGCCAGCTCGTCCCCACCGCCTGGGTGAGCCTGGAGGCGTTCCCCCTCACCCCGGGCGGCAAGATCGACCGCGCCGCGCTCCCCGAACCGGTCGCCGCCTCCTCCGCCGAGCGGGTCGCGCCGCGCACGGACGCGGAGAGGCTGGTGGCCGGGATCTGGGACGAGCTGCTCGGCACGGGGGCGGTCGGTGTCTTCGACGACTTCTTCGCACTCGGCGGGCACTCCCTGCTGGCGACCCGGGTGGCGGCGCGGATCAGGCGGGCCACCGGCATCGAGGTCCCGATCCGGACCGTCTTCGCCATGAGCACCGTCGCCTCACTCGCCGAGGCGCTGGAGGAACTGCTGATCAAGGAACTGGACGCCCTGACCGACGAGGAGGCCATGGACCTGCTCGCGGGCACCGACCATTCCTGATCCCGCCGGTGGCGCTCTCGGGCGCGCTCCCGGCGGGAATCCGGTGTCGGCCGGGGGCTGTTGATGAGGGAGGGAGGCGGCGTAGCATCCGGGCACGCCTCGTGTTGTCGGGCGCTTGTTCGGAGTCGTGAGTCACCAGGATGCGAGGCCCCATGAGCGTTGTGCAGCCCGTTCCCGACCCGAGGTCGGCGCTCGCGGAGCCGGCGCGCAGGGTGGGGCCCTGGTGGGTGGCCGGCATCTCGCTGGCCAACCTGGCGCTCTGGATGGGGTACTTCGGGCCGCTTCAGGTCCTGCTTCCCTCGCAGGTGGCGGTGGTCGACCCGGCGGGCAAGGAGGGGGCACTGGCGCTGGTGACCGGGCTGGGGGCCGCCGTCGCGATGCTGTTCAACCCCATCGCGGGGGCGTTGTCCGACCGCACGGCGGGACGGTTCGGGCGCAGGCACCCGTGGTCGCTGGCCGGGGCGCTGGTCGGCGCGGGGGCGCTGGTCCTGCTGGCGGGGCAGGGGACGATCGCCGGCCTGGCGGCCGGCTGGTGCCTCGCGCAGGCCGGGCTCAACGCGATGCAGGCCTCGCTCAACGCCGGGGTACCCGACCACGTGCCGGTGAGCCAGCGGGGTGAGGTGTCGGGCTGGATCGGGATTCCCCAGTCGCTGGGGGTGGTGCTCGCCGTGGTCCTGGTCACCATGGTCGCCACCACCACCGAATCCGGATATTTCCTGATAGCGGTGCTGATCCCGCTCTGCGTGCTCCCCTTCGTTCTCACCACCCCCGACCCTCGCCTGGCGGCCAGGCCCCCCTTCGAGCTCGGGGCCTTCCTGAGAGGTTTCTGGATCAGCCCCCGCGCCCACCCCGACTTCTTCTGGGCCTGGCTGACCCGCTTCCTGATGCAGCTCGGCAACGCCGTCGCCACGCTCTACCTGCTGTACTTCCTCACCGACGCGGTCGGCTACGAGCGGCTCTTCCCCGGCGAGCGGGCCGAGGACGGCCTGCTCACGCTGATCCTGATCTACACCGCGACGGTCGTGCTCACCACCGTCGTCGCGGGCGTCGTCTCCGACCGGCTCGGCCGCCGCAGGGCGCTCGTCACGGCCTCCGGCCTGATCAGCGTGGTCCCCGCGGTGATGCTCGCGTTCTGGCCGCAGTGGCCGGTGGCGACGGTCGGTGCCGCGATCATGGGGGTCGGCTTCGGCATCTACCTCTCGGTCGACAACGCCCTGGTCACCCAGGTCCTGCCGGCCGCCGAGGGACGTGCCAAGGATCTCGGTGTCATCAACATCGCCAACTCGGGACCCCAGGTGCTCGGCCCGGTCATCGCCGGTCCCATCGTGGCCGGTCTCGGCGGCTATCCGGTCCTCTACCTGACCTCCGCGGCCCTTGTCCTGCTCGGCGCCGCCCTGGTCTGGAAGATCCGCTCGGTGCCCTGACCGTACGGCCGGACGCCGTCCGCCGCCGGGAGCCGTGCCCCGCGCGTGCGCGGCACGGCTCTTCGTCCCCTGGGGCGCCGACCGGCCGGTCGGC
>NZ_JBEXUE010000306.1:0-12228 GCF_040614275.1 Streptosporangium sp. NPDC006013 | reverse complement strand
TGGCCGTCACAAAGGGGCACGGCCACCTCGGGCACACAGGTCATGGACCGGATGCTCGGCGCGTGGCTCGGCCGGGCGGCGGGCTGCGTGCTGGGCAAGCCGGTGGAGAAGATCCCCCGGGAGGGGATCAGGGCGATCGCCGAGGCGACAGGGAACTGGCCGATCCGAGGATGGTTCACCGCCAGGGGGCTTCCCGCCGAGATCGGCCGGCGCTGGCCGTGGAATCGTCGCAGCGCCGTCAACAGCCTCGCCGAGAACATCGACGGCGTCCCCGAGGATGACGACCTCAACTTCGCGCTGCTCGCCCTGGCCCTGCTGGAGCGGCACGGCCGGGGGTTCGGCACCGACGACGTCGCGCGGCTCTGGCTGGACGAGTTGCCCGGCGGCCGGGTCTTCACCGCCGAGCGCGCCGCCTACCGCAACCTGCTGGCCGGCCTGGAACCGCCCGCCCCCCACGACCCGCGGGCTCCCTCCACGGCGACCTTCCGCAACCCGTTCCGGGAGTGGATCGGTGCGCTGATCAGGGCCGACGTCTACGGCTGGGCCAACCCCGGCGATCCGGCCAGGGCCGCGGAGTTCGCCTGGCGCGACGCGCGGCTCAGCCACACCGCCAACGGGATCTACGGTTCCATGTTCGTGGCGGCGATGTGCGCCACGGCGCTGACGGCCTCCTCCGCCGAGGAGGTGGTCGCTGCCGGACTCGCCGTGATCCCGCCGGACTCCCGCCTGGCCGCCGCCGTACGGCAGGCCGCCGAGGACGCGCACCGGGAACCGGACTTCGAACGGGTCGTCGACCGGCTCCACGCACGCCACGGGGAGCTGCACTGGGTCCACACGATCAACAACGCCGCACTGATCACGGCGGCACTGGTCCACGGCCGGGGTGACTTCACCGCCTCGATCGCCGGCGCCGTGGCGGGCGGCTGGGACACCGACTCGGCGGGGGCGACCGTGGGTTCGATCGTCGGCGCGCTGCGCGGCGCGTCGGGAATCCCGGAGGGGTGGTCGTTGAAGAACCGGCTGTCCAGTAGCATCAGCGGGTTCGACGGCATCGGCCTGGACGAGCTGGCCCGCCGTACGCTGGCCCTGGGGGCGGAGGAATCATGATCTCGGTGTTCGGCAGCGTCAACATGGACCTGGTGGCCTATGTCGATGTCGTACCCGCGCTCGGCGAGACCGTGACCGGTCGCGCCTTCAACACGGTTCCCGGCGGAAAGGGCGCCAACCAGGCCATCGCCGCCGCGCGGGCGGGTGCCAAGGTGGCCTTCCTCGGGGCCGTGGGTGACGACGACTTCGGGACCGAGATGCGCAGGACGCTCGCCGAGGCGGGCGTCGACGTGACGGACCTGCGCACGGTCCCCGGCCCCTCGGGCATCGCCCAGATCGTGGTGGACGGCGGCGGCGGCAACTCGATCATCGTGGTTCCCGGTGCCAACGGGACCGTGACCGCTCCCACCGAGGCAGAGATCGAGGTCATCTCCCGCTCCGACGTGCTCCTGCTGCAGCTGGAGCTCCCCATCGAGGCGGTCACCGCCGCCGCCAGGGCCGCCCGCGCCGCCGGGACCACGGTGGTCCTCACCCCCGCACCCGTCCAGCCCCTGCCCGCTGAGCTGCTGGAGGCGGTGGACATCCTGGTGGCCAACGAGCACGAGGCCGTCGCGATCACCGGTCAGGCTGATCACGAGCGCGCCCTGGAGGAGCTGAGGGGCACGGTCGGCTGGGTGATCATCACGCTGGGGGCGCGCGGCGCGCTCACTTCCGCCGGCGACGAGGCCGCCGTGTGGGTCGAGGCGCCCAGAGTGAACGCGGTGGACACCACGGCCGCGGGCGACACCTTCGTGGGCGCCCTCGCCGTGGCCCACCTCGAGGAGCAGCCCGCCGACCGGGCCGTCCGCTTCGCCACCGCGGCGGCGGGCCTGTCCGTCCAGCGCGCGGGTGCCAGCAGCTCGATGCCCACCCGCGCCGAGATCGACCGGAGCCTTTCCACGACCGGTGCCTGACATCCGGCGGGGATTTCCCGGTCAACCTCGGGCGCGGGAGCACTAGCCGCTGATGAGGTAGGTCTCCGGATATATCCCGCTATGACCCTTCCCAGAGGGCGGCGGCGGCCTCGGCGCATGCCACATCCTGGCCGATGGTGCCGCCGCTGACGCCGACCGCGCCCACCACCCCGCGGCCGTTGCCGGGCTCCCCGAGCGGGATGCCGCCGCCGAAGCACACGTACCGGTCGCCGGCCAGGCCGTGCAGTTCGCCTCCCGGCAGGACCAGCGGCGCGAGGTCGGCGGTCGGCATGTGGTGGGCCACCGCGGTGTGCGCCTTGCCGGGGGCGAGGACGGGGCCGGAGATCCGCGCGCCGTCCATCCGCTGGAACGCCACCAGATGCCCGCCCGCGTCGACCACCGCGACCGAGATGAGCGCCCCCTCCCGCACGGCCTGCCGCACCGCGGCCTCACACATGCGCAGCGCGAGTTCCAGGTTCACCGGGCTCCTCACCGTTTCGAAGACCACCGGCTCCGACCGCCGGGTGTGCGGGCGTCGCCGGTCGGGCGATCCGAGGTGTCATAACGATCCGACGCTTGCGCGAGCCTTCCGGAGGACCGGCGCGGGCCGGGACTGTCGCCCGGTGAGACGGGAGAGACCACGAGGCGACATTCCGACGACGCTTACCAAGAGTGACGTTCATCTTACTTCAGGCTACGATCTCGTCACCGGTGGGATATCGAGGTGTCGTCCAGACGTGGGGAGAGACATGCACGGTCACAGCCACGCGCGCATCGTTCACCGGCTCAGGTATGCCCTCGGCCATCCGGGAAGAGTCCCCCGGCACCTGCGACGGGTGACCAGGAACACGTGGCTGCGCCTGAGCACCCGCGACCACGTCGCCTACTACCGGGCCGTCATGAGGTCCGAGACCGCGCGCAGTCCTCGCGGGGCCGTGGGCAGTAGGTCCTACCGGCGCTGGGTCGCCCTGGGGAAGGTGCAGTTCGACTATCTGGTGCGGCACGGTCTGAAACCCGAGCACCGCATGCTGGAGATCGGCTGCGGCAACCTGCGGGCCGGGCGCCTGTTCATCGGCTACCTCGACACCGGAAACTACTACGGTCTCGACATCTCCCCGGAGATCCTGATCGCCGCCCAGGAGACCCTGGTCACCTACGACCTGCGCGACAAGCTCCCCCATCTTCTGCCGGTCGCCGACCTGCGCTTCGCCGCGCTGCCCGGCGGGGCGTTCGACGTCGTCCACGCCCACGGCGTCTTCTCCCACTCCCCGCCGCGCGTGATCGAGGAGTGCCTGCAAAACGTCGGCCGGATCGTGCGGCCGGGGGGCTGGTTCGACTTCACCTTCGAGCGCACCGAGGGCAGGGAGCACCAGGTCCTGGGCGAGACCTTCTACTACCGGACCGAGACCCTGCTCGACCTGGCCGCCGGATGCGGCCTCCAGGCGACCCTCATGGATGACTGGGAGCGCCTTCCGCAGCGGGAGTCCAAGATCCGCATCAGGTTTCCCGGCCCCGGGCCTTCGACGGGGCACGTCGTACGTGACCAGGACCGGGGCGACCTGGACCGCGCAGCCGGGCAGGCGATGTCGGATCTCGGATAGGATCTGGCGCCCTGTGCGACCGAGCTGGAGGAACCGATGCGGGCCCACGACCTGTCCGCCGGGGGCGGCGTGCTGGCCCGTGCGCATGACGTGGCACGTGCGGCGGCGCGGATCCACGGCCTGCCCGACGCCGAGGTCACGTTGATCAACGTGTCGGAGAACGCCACCTACCGGGTGGACGACCCGGCCACGGGGAGGCGCTCCATCCTGCGGGTGCACCGTCTCGGCTACCACTCCATCCCGGCGATCCTGTCCGAGCTGGCCTGGCTGGAGGCGCTCCGCGAGCAGGAGGGGATCCGCACCCCCCGGGTGCTCCAGGCTCCCGGCGGTTCCCGGGTGCTGACCGTCCCCGGCGCGGAGCCCCGAGAGTGCGTCATGTTCGAGTTGCTGCCCGGTGCCGAGCCGTCCCTGGAGAACCCGGTGCCCGGTTTCGAGCGGCTCGGCGCGCTCACGGCGCGGATGCACCGGCACGCGCGCCGCTGGTCACGGCCCGAGTGGTTCACCCGCTTCCACTGGGACTACGAGGCGGCCCTCGGCGCCGAGGCGCGGTGGGGCCGCTGGCAGGACGGCCTGGGCATGGGGGCCGAGGCGCGGACCCTGCTGGGGCGGCTGGACAAGGAACTGCGCGAGCGGCTCCACCGCTTCGGCCGGGGGCCGGAGCGCTACGGCCTGATCCACGCCGACCTGCGTTCCGCGAACCTGCTCGTGGCGGGTGAGGGACCGCCCGGCGTCATCGACTTCGACGACTGCGGCTTCGGCTGGCACCTCTACGACCTGGCCGCGGCGGTCAGCTTCATCGAACACCTCCCCGAGGTTCCCGAGCTGGTCGACGCGTGGGTGCGGGGTTACCGGACCGTCCTGGACCTTTCGGCCGAGGACGAGACGGAGATCTGGACGTTCGTCATGTTCCGCCGCCTGCTGCTGGTCGCCTGGATCGGTACCCATACCGGCGCGGACATCGCCACCGAGCTGGGCTCCGGTTACACCGAGGGCACCTGCGAGCTGGCCGAGCGCTATCTCGGCGGCTCGCTCCGCTGACCCGGTCCGTCCCGTGGTACCCGCGGCGTTCCGGCAGGGGCCGTTCGGCAAAGTGGCGCGCCGTGATCGCGCATCGGGAAATCGTCCCTACCCACCCCTGGGGCGCGACGGGTCCGTGATGGCGAATACGCGTCGGCGTCCGCATCACCGTGCGTGTAACGCGTAATCCGATAATGAGATTTTCACGATGGGGATTCCGTCTTCCCGGCCCCTGTTTTCCGGCCCACTTCGCCGAATCCGGGGTGTTTTCCGGCCGCCTTCGTCTCCGTGGCCGCGGGCGGCGGTCCGGTGGGGTCAGGATTTCAGCTCGCGCCTGATGTCCTCGTCGTCCGGCGCCAGTTCCAGCGCCCGGGTGAGGTCGGCGACCGCCTCCGTCTCCCGCCCGGCGGCGCGCAGCGCCATCGCCCGGTTGAACAGCAGCGCGGGGTCCGCTCCGGGTTCGAGGGCCCGGGTGAAATCCGCGACGGCGCCCTCGGGGTCACCGGTCTCGAACGCCAGCAGTCCTCGGTTCGCCCAGGCGGCCGCCAGCGAGGGGGCGAGCTCCAGCGCCCTGTCGAAGGCGGTACGCGCCCTGTCGTAGCGGCCCTCCGCCGTCTCCACCTGGCCCAGCGCGCACAGCAGGTACGGGTTGGCCGGATCGATGGCGAGCCCGGCCTCCGCGTCCGCCCTGGCCTTGCCGTACTCACCGAGGGCGGCCAGCAGCCCGGCCCGGTTGGCCAGGCCGTCCACGAACTCCGGGTCCAGCTCCAGCGCGTGGTCCAGGTCGCCGAGCGCACCCCGGTGGTCGCCCCTGGAGAAGCGGATCTCGGCCCGGTTGTAGTAAGGCTCGGGGAAGGGCGGGCCGACCCGCATGGCCGTCTCGTAGTCGTTGATCGCCGCGTCCATCCGGCCCAGCCGGTGCAGCAGGTTGCCCCGGTCGATGTAGTAGTCGGGGTAGACGGGGTCGGCTGCGATCACCGCGTCCAGATCCTCCAGCGCCTCCTCGGGGCGGCCCAGCATCACGGTGAGCTGCGCCCTGTTGGCCAGCAGCACCAGCCGGTGTATCGGGTGCTCGCCGGGACGCAGGTCGCGGTCGGCCAGGGCGACGGCCTCGGAGACCAGCTCCAGTGCCTTGGCGGGGCGGCCTCGCCGTACCTCCACCAGCGCCCGGCCGTTGAGGTCGAACCCCAGCTTGAACGCCCGCTCGCGCGGGTCGGGCAGCAGTGAGGAGATGGCGATCGCCTGGTTCACCAGCGCGAGCGCGGCATCCGGGTCGCGCCGGGCCTGGTCATGGTGGCGTACCTTCAGCATTCCGGTGGCGTAGGCGACCGAGGCGTGGACGGCGGGGGAGACGCTCTCCCGCCTGGCCAGGTCGAACAGGTCCTCGGACTCGTCCTCCCTGCCCAGCGCGGCCAGCGCGGTCGCGGTGCTGTGCAGGAGCCGCCACCAGGTCCCGGTGTCGCCTTCGGGATCGGCGAGGCGCAGGGCGCGCCTGCCGAGATCCACCACGGCGTCATGGCAGCCCGCATCCAGGCACCACTGCACCGCGAACAGGAACGCCTCCAGCGCCTTCGACGTGTCGCCGCCGCGCTCGCGGTGGTAGGGGACCGCTCCAAGTCGCGGGCCGATCGTCCCCTCCCGTTCCAGCTCGTCGGCGAGGGCGCCGTGCTCCTCCTCGCTGAGCCGGTCCTCGACGGTGGTCCCCCGGCGGGTCACCACGGTCAGCGACTCCGCGGGGACGCGGCGCCGCAGTACCGTCAGGAGTTCGAGGTCGGTGGGGTCGGCCCGGTCGACGTTCTCGACGACCAGTGTCCGTGGGCCGGTTTCGGCCAGGTGCTCGCGGACGAACTCGGCCAGGCCGTTAGCCAGGCGCAGCGTGCGCCGCGGCGCGTGCACCAGGATCCGCTCCGCGCTGGGCAGGCTCGCGGCCACGGAGCGGCGCCGGTCGGGAACCAGGTCCTGCAGGTCGGGGGCCGCCGCGCGCAGCTCGATGTCGTAGCGGGCGACGAGCTCGGGCTGGGCCGTGGGCACCAGGGCGGCGACGAGCGCGCCCCCCGCGGTGTAGGGTCCGCGCAGGTACCGGTCAGCGTCCACCACGAGCGGCGGCGGCACGGGAAGAGACGGGTTTTCTGGCGGTTGGGCTCCCCGACTCACCGGACTCCTCTAAGTCGATTTAGATGATATTCGATGATATATGGCTATGTTGTGCTGGGGGCCGGCGCCCACTGCTGGACGCCGGTGCTGCGATTCGTCTCAGCCGACATGCTTGGCACTCGCGGTACCACTGAGCGTGACGGTGCCAGGTTTGTGAACGATAACGCGCTTCATTACAGGCCTCTCTCGCGAATAAGAACAAATCGCAAGTATTCGCAATAATCGCCCATATTGACAAGATCTGTTTCTTATAGTGGCCGCATCCGGACAGCCCTATGGACAGGTGGCGTGTGGTGGTATCCACGAACGCCTTCGCGGGCCCACGTTCGGCCTGGCCGCTGTGAGCGGCGCCCACGGGGGATGGGACCCTGATCCGATGGAACAGAGAAGCCGCTGGGCGGACATCGCGGGAGATGACGCCGGGGAGCGGTACGCGGCGAGGTTCGCCAGGCTGGCCGAGTCGGGGGCGGACACGCACGGTGAGGCGCGGTTGTGCGCGGGGCTGCTGCCGCCGGGCGCGCGGGTGCTGGACGCCGGGTGCGGCACCGGGCGGGTGGCGATCCGGCTGGCGGAGCTGGGATACGACTGCGTGGGCGTCGACCTCGACGCGTCCATGCTGGAGGTCGCCCGGCGGACCGCGCCAGAGCTGCCCTGGATCCTGGCGGACCTCAGCGACCTCGGTGACCTCGGCGGCTCCGCGGAGTTCGCGGAACGGGCCGTGTCCGGCGAGCGGCGTGGGCAGGGCGAGCGCTTCGACATGGTCGTCGCCGCGGGCAACGTCATCCCCCTGCTGGCCCCCGGGACCGAGGCACGGACCGTCGCCGGGCTCGCGGCGCTGCTGCGCCCCGGCGGGCTGCTGGTGAGCGGGTTCGGGCTGGACGCCGCGCACCTCCCACTCGCCTCTGCCACGGTCACCCTGGCCGACTACGACGCCTGGTGCCAGGCCTCGGGGCTCGCCCCGCTGCGGCGCCTGGCGACATGGGACGGCGCACCCTACGACGGCGGTGGATACGCGGTGAGTGTTCATGTACGAACCCCCGGCGGGCGAGGCTTCGAGGGGTAGTAGCTTCATCCCATGCGACTGGGCGTTCTCGACATCGGTTCCAACACAGTCCACCTGCTGGTGATGGACGCACATCGGGGGGCCCGGCCGCTGCCAGCGTACTCCCACAAGGAGGAGCTGAGGCTCTCCGAGCACATGGACGAGGGCAACCGCCTGTCGGCACAGGGCGCGACGCGGTTGCGGGAGTTCGTCGAGGAGGCGCTGCGGATCGCCGAGGACAAGGGGGTCGAGGACCTCATGGCCTTCGCGACCTCCGCGATCAGGGAGTCGGTGAACGGTGAGGAGGTCCTCGCCGGGATCAGGGCCGACACGCAGGTCGACATCGAGGTGCTGTCCGGCCAGGACGAGGCGAGGTTGACGTTCCTGGCGGTGCGCCGCTGGTTCGGGTGGTCCTCCGGGCGGCTGCTGGTGCTGGACATCGGCGGCGGGTCGCTGGAGATCGCCTCGGGGATCGACGAGCAGCCCGACGTGGCGGTGTCGCTGCCGCTGGGGGCCGGCCGTCTCACCCGCGACCGCTTCACCGCCGACCCGCCGCCGGCCGACGAGGTGCGGGCACTGCGCAGGTACGTGCGGGCCGAGATCGCCCGCGTGGTGGGCAAGGTGTCGCGGTACGGCCAGGCCGATCACGCGGTGGCGACGTCCAAGACGTTCAGGCAGCTCGCGAGGATCGCCGGCGCGGCGCCCTCGCACGAGGGGGTGAACGTACGCCGGGTGCTCGGGCACGCGGACCTGGTCGGGTGGACCGACCGGCTGGCCAGGATGAGCACGGGGGAGAGGGCCGAGCTGCCCGGGGTGTCGGAGGGGCGGGCGCCGCAACTGCCCGCCGGAGCCATCGTCGCCGACGCCACCATGGACCTGTTCGGCGTGGCCCAGCTGGAGGTGTGCCCGTGGGCGCTGCGCGAGGGGGTCATCCTGCGCAGGCTGGACGCCATGCCCGAGCAGTAAGGTTTATCCGGCCGTCCGCGGGTTAGTGCGCATAGCCATGAACAGCCCTCAGACTCAGGTGGCAGGTGCCGCTCACAGAGCGGCCAACAGTCAGACGCTGGACAGGCTGGCACGGGTCGGTATGGCCTGCAGGGGAGTCCTCTACGGGCTGATTGGTTTTCTTGCCCTGCAGATCGCCTTCGGCGGTGGAAGCGGTGGTAAGGAGGCCGACAAGACCGGGGCCATCGAGACGGTGGCCGAGCAGCCGTTCGGCATGGTGCTGCTCTGGCTCATGGTCGTCGGTTTCACGGCCCTGGTCCTCTGGCAGCTGTCGGAGGCCGTCATCGGCCGGGGACAGGCCAAGGACCGGGTGGAGTCGGCGGCGCGCGCGGTGGTCTACGGGCTGATCGTGGCCACGCTGCTCGGTGTCGTGCTGCGCGGAGACTCGGGAAGCTCAACGGACAGTCAGTCCAAGGACCTCACGGCCAAGCTGATGGAGCTGCCCGCCGGGCAGTTCATCGTGGGCCTGGTCGGTCTGGGGGTTATCGCCCTGGGGGCCTACTGGATCCACAAGGGCTGGAAGAAGAGGTTCCTCCAGGACCTGCGCACCGGCGAGATGCCGTCGAAGGCGCGTGACCTCGCCGAGAAACTCGGCATGGCCGGCTACCTCGCCCGCGGTGTGATCGCCGCGGTCGCCGGTGTCTTCGTCATCCAGGCCGCGATCACCTACGACCCCGACAAGGCCAAGGGCATCGACTCGACGCTGCGCTCGCTGGCCGACACCCCGGCCGGTCCGTGGCTGCTCGGGGTCGTCGCGATCGGCCTGCTGCTGTTCGCGGTCTACTGTTTCTTCGAGGCCCGCTGGCACCGGATGTGACGGGTGAAACCGCACGGTACGGCAGGTGCGGGCATGCAGCTGAAGGCCCGTCTGGCAAGCCCCAGCTGTCTATCCGGTAAGTGATCGCATTCCTACTTTTCCGAGACATCTTCCCTTTCGAGCTCCGCGTCTTCCCAAAGGCAGGAACGGTATCGGAGGGGACATATGGACTCGTCGGAGCACGACGGAAGCGAATGGGTTCTCCGCCTTGCGGGTTCCCCGGACCAGGTGGTCAGAGCCCGCCGCCTGGTCTCGATGACCCTGGGGCGAGACCATCCCCTCCACGACGACTGTGTCCTGCTGACCAGTGAGATCGCCACCAACGCGGTGATCCACTCCCGGTCCGGGGACGGTGGGGCGTTCACGGTCACCGTGGCCTACTCGGCGACGGGCGTGCGGGTCTGTGTCCAGGACGAGGGCTCCTCACAGGCTCCCTGCGTCTGCCACGCCTCGGCGGACGCGACGGGGGGCCGCGGCCTGCCCCTGCTGGAGGCCCTGGCCCACCGCTGGGGCCTGGTCAGGGAGGCGGGGGCCAACAAGGTCTGGTTCGAGCTGGTGCTCGAACTGGCCGGGGTGCGCGCGGGCAGCCTGGCCGGCGCCAGGTGAGAGTCCGGGGCTCGGCCGGTCGCCGGGAGGGCACCCCGCCGGGGTTCTCACCGCCGGGGTGCCCTCGCGTCAGCCGATGACCTCCATCTCGAAGACCCGGGCCACGTCGATGGCGCTGCCGGAGGGGTCGGTGACGAGAAGCCGCACCCCGTCCGCCCGGACCCCGGCGGTGTCCACGGTCACGGTGTCCGAGGTGTTGGCGGTGATCCGGCCGACCTCCCGCCACAGGCCGTCGACCCGGGCCTCCACGGTGAAGTCGCGCAGCACGTCGGTGCCGGGGACGGGGGCCTTGGTGTAGCCGCTGTGGACCCGGACCCGGTCGATCGCGGCCGGCGAGCCCAGGTCGACGGTGATCGTCGGTGCCGTGTCGGCCTCGGCGGAGATCCACCGGCTGTCGTCGGTGCAGAGACCGTCGACGGCCTTCTCGCCGCCGGTGTCGGCGCGCAGGGTGGAGGAGACCGTGACCCGCGCGCCGAGTGCGAGGTTGACGCCGTTCGCGCCGCTGCCCAGCAACTCCTGGACGACCTGCGGGAACGTCTGCCCGGTGACCGGGCGCCCGGCGCGGGGCGCCAGCGCGCGCCAGAGCCCGCCGCGGTCGCCGTCGGCCAGCGGCGCGGTTACGTAGAGCACGTCGGTCCCGCCGGGCTGCGGCAGCGCGCGCAGTCGTTGCAGGCCCCGTTGGACGTCGCCGACGGTCGTGAACCGCCATCTGCCGCCGGACGCCGGCCGTTCGGCGACCACCACCCGGCTGCGGGTACCGCCGCACCCGGAGGCCTGGGCGACGAAGTAGACGCGAGTCTTCCCCGCCGAGTGGGTGGCGTCGATGGCCGCCGAGGTCTCCACGGCGGCGCCCGCCTCGGTACGGTCGGCGACGGTCTCACGGTTCCACGCCGAGCCGTTCCAGGTGGCGTAGCGGACGTCGAAGCCGGCGAAGGCGCCGCCGTTGGACGCCGGGCGGTACCGGTAGGCGATGCCGTGCAGCAGGTTCCCGTTCAGGGCGATCTTGGCGGTCTGCACCGCGGGGCTCTCGGAGGTGATGGTCTCGCCCTCGACGAAGGGCTGGTAGATCAGAGGCTCGCCCGCTCCGGGGGTGACGGGCACTGTCCGTACGGCGCCGGTCACGTCGCGGAAGAAGCCGTCGGCCGGGTCGTAGACCAGGTAGGAGCCGAGGTGACGCAGGGCGGTGGCCGGCCACGGGCCCCATTCCCACAGGATGTGGACCCGGCCGCGCGGATCCACCTTCAGGTCGTCGGGATAGAACGCGTGCCCGGTCGCCGCCGCGATCACCGCGACCCGGCTCCAGGTGTGGGTGGCGGTGTCGAAGCGGTACAGCCGGCCGCCGCGCATGCGCTGGGCGTCCTGGTCGGCGCGGACCATCACGTAGGCGTCGCCGTCGCCGCCGCGCGCGGTGACCGGGTAGGTGAAGCGCAGGTCCCCGTCGGGCAGGTCGGCCCCGGCCTCCACCAGGGAGGTCACGTCGCCGGCCCGGGTCGTGCGGTAGTAGCGCCACGGGTGGTTGTGCATGGAGACGAAGGCGTGGACGTGGCCCTCGCCGTCCACCACGATGGAGGGCTGGTTGTGCCCGACGTCGTCGCCGTAGGTGACGCACGCCCCGGCGGCGGTCCGCAGGCAGCCACTGGTCCAGGTCCCGGCGGCGCCGCGCGCCGCGACGTGCACCTCGTGCAGGCCGCCCGCGGCGGCGGGGGCGTTGTAGGCGAAGTAGGTCACCCCTCCGAACAGGTCCAGGGGCCGCCACCAGCCGGCCTGGTTGGAGGTGTCCACGGCGAAGGGCAGCCGCTCGACCACCGGGACGGCCCGCCGCCCGCCCTGCTGCTCGGACGGGACACGCTGCTCGGAGGCGGCCTCCCTGCGGGGTACGGCCTGCGCGGCGGCCGCCGAGGCGTCGGACCCCTCGACGATGAACGTCGAGTAGGCCGAGCGCACCACCACGATGCTCGCCTCCTCGGCCGCCACCACCAGCGCGTT
>NZ_JBEXUE010000305.1:0-12312 GCF_040614275.1 Streptosporangium sp. NPDC006013 | reverse complement strand
GCCAGAACCGTGGCGAGCGGGTCAACGACCGCGGTGAGCGCGGTGAGCGCGGCGACCGCGGCGACCGCGGTGAGCGCAGTGAGCGCGGCGACCGCAGTGAGCGCGGCGACCGTGGCGACCGTGGCCCGCAGAACCGGGGGCCGCAGGACCGCAGTGACCAGCACGGCGTGGGCGACGACGACGACCGTCGCGGCCGTCGCGGCCGGTTCCGCGAGCGCAACCGCCGTGGCCGCGACCGCTTCGACAGCAACGAGCCCGTGGTGGGCGACGACGACGTGCTGATCCCGATCGCCGGAATCCTCGACATCCTCGACAACTACGCGTTCGTCAGGACCAGCGGTTACCTGCCGGGTTCCAACGACGTCTACGTCTCGCTGGCCCAGATCCGCCGCAACGGCCTGCGCAAGGGCGACGTCGTCACCGGCGCCGTCCGCCAGCCCCGCGACGGCGAGCGCCGTGAGAAGTTCAACGCGCTCGTCCGCCTGGACACGGTCAACGGCATGGACCCGGAGCAGGCGCGGCAGCGCCCTGACTTCAATAAGCTCGTCCCGCTCTACCCGCAGGAGCGCCTGCGCCTGGAGACCGAGCCGAACATCCTGACCACCCGGATCATCGACATGGTGGCGCCGATCGGCAAGGGCCAGCGTGGTCTCATCGTCTCCCCGCCCAAGGCGGGCAAGACGATGGTGCTTCAGGCGATCGCCAACGCGATCACCCACAACAACCCCGAGTGCCACCTGATGGTCGTCCTGGTGGACGAGCGTCCGGAAGAGGTCACCGACATGCAGCGGTCGGTGAAGGGTGAGGTCATCCACTCGACCTTCGACCGCCCGGCCGAGGACCACACCACGGTCGCGGAGCTCGCCATCGAGCGCGCCAAGCGCCTGGTGGAGCTGGGCCACGACGTGGTCGTGCTGCTCGACTCGATCACCCGTCTGGGCCGCGCCTACAACCTGGCGGCCCCGGCCTCCGGCCGCATCCTGTCCGGTGGTGTCGACTCCACCGCGCTCTACCCGCCGAAGCGCTTCTTCGGTGCCGCCCGCAACATCGAGAACGGCGGCTCGCTGACGATCCTCGCCACCGCGCTGGTCGAGACCGGCTCCAAGATGGACGAGGTCATCTTCGAGGAGTTCAAGGGCACGGGCAACCTGGAGCTCAAGCTCAACCGGCAGCTTGCCGACAAGCGGATCTTCCCCGCGGTGGACGTCGACGCGTCCGGCACCCGCAAGGAGGAGATCCTCATGGGCAAGGACGAGCTCCAGATCATCTGGAAGCTCCGCCGTGTGCTGCACGCCCTTGACATGCAGCAGGCTCTCGAGCTTCTCCTGGAGAAGATGAGGGAGACCAAGTCCAACGCGGAGTTCCTGCTCCAGGTGCAGAAGACGACCGTCAGCTCCGAGCGCGACTGACCGCTCACCGCACGTTGAACGCCCTGGCCCCTCAGGCCGGGGCGTTCGGCGTTTCCAAAGCGCTTGTCTGACCCGGGTCTTCGGGATATCCCTACTTCAGGACGCATCTTCGCGGACGACAGGGGGGCGCGTGACTGCCGAGACAGTGGTGAGACAGTGGTGAGCACGCCCGTGGTCAGGACGCCGCTCCGGCGGCGCGTGCCCTTCGGGCCGAACGGTCCCCTCGGCATGTTCGTCGACCCGATGACCTGGCGGGCCGTTCCCTACCTGCTGGTGAGCCTGTTCCACGGCCTCGCCTGGTTCGCGTTCCTCGCCTCGGTGATCCCGCTCTCCCTGGCGCTGGTGATCGTGTGGATCGGGCTGCCGCTCCTCGCCCTGACCATGCTGGCCTGGCGGGGGGTGGCGATGCTGGAGCGCCGGTTCCTCCGGCTGGCCTTCGGCGTCGACATCCCCAGCCCCTACCGGCCATCGGAGGGCGACAACCTGTTCCTGCGCTGGAAGGACATGTTCGTCGACCCCGCCACCTGGAAGGATCTGCTCTACCTGCTGTTGCTGCTGCCGATCGGGATCGGGGAGTTCACGGTCTCGGCGGTCCTGTGGACGCTCGGGCTCGGCCTGACCGTGGCGCCACTGCCTCTGCTGCTGGTGGGGGAGCCGATGACCCCCATCGGCGAGCTGCCGATCGACAGCGGGCCGAAGGCGCTGCTGTGCATGCTGATCGGGATCGGGTTCCTGCTCGCGGCCCTGTACGCGACCCGGGGGATGGCCTGGCTGCACGGCCTGCTCGGCGCCGCTCTGCTGGGCACGGGGGAGAAGAACCGGCTGGCGGCCCGCGCCGCGCACCTGCGGGCCAGCCGGGCCCGCGGGGTGGACGCGGCCGAGGCCGAGCGGCGCCGGATCGAGCGTGACCTGCACGACGGCGCACAGCAGCGGCTGCTGTCGGTGGCCATGGATCTGGGCCGGGCCCAGGCCAAGCTGGACTCCGACCCGACCGCGGCCCGGGAGCTCCTCGACCAGGCGCACAGGGGCACCAAGGCCGCCATCGCCGAGCTGCGTGACCTCGCCAGGGGCATCCATCCGGCGATCCTCACCGACAGGGGGCTGAACGCCGCCCTGTCGTCGCTCGCCGCGCGCGCGCCCGTACGGGTGGATCTGGCGGTGGAGGTCTCGCACCGGCCCCCGCCGGCGGTGGAGAGCATCGCGTACTTCGTCGTGGCCGAGTGCCTGACCAACCTGGCCAAGCACTCCGAGGCCACCGAGGCGTCCATCCGGGTCAGCCGGCAGGGGCAGCGGGTGATCGTCGAGGTCTACGACAACGGGGTCGGCGCCGCGGTGCCGCGGCCCGGAGGCGGTCTCGCCGGGCTGGCCGACCGGGCGGCGACCATCGACGGCACCCTGAGCGTCGACAGCCCGCTCGGCGGCCCCACGATGATCAGGGCCGAGCTGCCCTGCGAATGGTGAGGGCCTGAACACATGCGGGTGGTGATCGCCGAAGACTCGGTGCTGTTGCGCGAGGGGCTGGCCAGGCTGCTGGCCGACGGGGGCATCGAGACCGTCGGGGTCGTGGGCGACGGCCCGGGGCTGGTGGCCGCGATCGTCGAGCACGATCCGGACCTGGCGATCGTCGACGTCAGGATGCCGCCGACGCACACCGACGAGGGACTGCGCGCGGCCCTGGAGGCCAGGAGCCGGCGGCCGAGGCTGCCGATCCTCGTGCTGTCGCAGTACGTCGAGGAGCAGTACGCCACGGAGTTGATCGGCGGTGGCGCCGCGGCGGTCGGCTACCTGCTCAAGGAGCGGATAGCGGACGTGGCCGAGTTCCTCGACGCGGTGCGCCGGGTGGCCGCCGGGGGAACGGTCATCGATCCGGAGGTGATCGGGCAGCTGCTGGGCCGCCAGCGCAGGGGAGATCCCCTGGAGTCGCTGACCGCGAAGGAGCGAGAGGTGCTGGCCCTGATGGCGGAGGGTCGTTCCAACGCCGCGGTCGCCGGGCGCATGCTCGTCACCGAGGGCGCCGTGGAGAAACACATCTCCGGTATCTTCGGCAAGCTCGGCCTGGAACCCGCCACCGACGACCACCGCCGGGTTCTCGCCGTGCTCGCGTATCTGGGCAGGTGAATGCCCGCAGCCCCGGTCTCTCCAGGGCGGGGAATGTCTTGTGGCCTGGGATGGTTGCAGGATCTGGCACACTGGTAGCCGAACCGCAGCGGTTCCGGTTCCCGCCCGCGCGCACCTCGGTGTGCCAGCGCGCAAGCCTCATCGGCGAGAGACAGTGGCGACCCGGCGACCGCGTTTTGGAGAGGAAAAGACGACATGAAGCCCGACATCCACCCGGAGTACGTCGCCACTCAGGTGACGTGCACCTGTGGTAACTCCTTCACCACCCGCAGCACCGCCAAGAACGGCGTGATCCACGCCGATGTGTGCTCCGCCTGCCACCCCTTCTACACGGGCAAGCAGAAGATCCTGGACACCGGCGGCCGGGTGGCGCGCTTCGAGAAGCGCTTCGGCAAGAAGTCCACGGGCCAGTAGCCCCCATCCCGACGCCGGCTCGGAACAACCCTCCCGCGAAGGGGGGTGCCCGAGTCGGCGTTCGTGGTGATGAGGCAGGCTTAGAAGGGCTTTCAAGGAAGGACGCACGGTGAACCTCGACGAGCTGCTCAGTGAGTACGCCGAGCTGGAACTCAAGCTCGCCGACCCCTCCGTGCACGCCGACCAGAAGCAGGCGCGCACCTTCGGCAGGCGCTACGCCGAGCTGACCCCGATCATCAACACCTACCGCGAGCTCGAGGGCGTCCAGGCGGACCTCGGGACGGCGAGGGAGCTGGCATCGGAGGACGAGGCGTTCGCGGAGGAGGCCAAGGAGCTCGAAGCGCGGGTTCCCGAGCTGGAGGAGAAGCTCAGGCACCTGCTCGTCCCGCGTGATCCCAACGATGACAAGGACATCATCATGGAGATCAAGGCGGGCGAGGGCGGCGAGGAGTCCGCGCTGTTCGCCGGGGACCTCCTGCGGATGTATCTGCGGTATGCCGAGCGGATCGGCTGGAAGACCGAGCTCATCGACGCCACCCACTCCGACCTCGGCGGTTACAAGGACGTCACGATCGCCCTGAAGGCCAGGGGCGACGAGGGCGTCTGGTCGAGGCTCAAGTTCGAGGGCGGTGTGCACCGCGTCCAGCGGGTGCCGGTCACCGAGTCCCAGGGGCGCATCCACACCAGCGCCGCCGGGGTGCTGGTCTACCCGGAGGCCGAGGACGTCGACGTCCAGATCGACTCGAACGACCTCCGCATCGACGTCTACCGCTCCAGCGGTCCCGGTGGTCAGAGTGTCAACACCACCGACTCGGCCGTGCGGATCACGCACCTCCCGACCGGGGTGGTCGCCTCCTGCCAGAACGAGAAGAGCCAGCTCCAGAACAAGGAGTCGGCCATGCGCATCCTGCGGGCCCGCCTGCAGGCGATCGCCGAGGAGGAGGCCAACGCCGCCGCCATGGCCGAGCGCAAGTCCCAGATCCGCACCGTCGACCGCTCCGAGCGCATCCGCACCTACAACTTTCCCGAGAACCGCATCTCCGATCACCGCGTCGGTTTCAAGGCGTACAACCTCGACCAGGTGCTCGACGGGGATCTCACGGCCGTCATCCAGTCCCTGCTCAACGCTGAGATGGCGGAGAAGCTCGCCAACCATTCATAGAACGCGCCCATGACCTTTCTGCTGGACGAGATCGCCCTCGCCACCGCCCGGCTCGCCGAGGCAGGTGTGCCGTCGCCGCGCACCGACGCCGAGGAGATCGCCGCATGTGTGCACGGTGTACGGCGCAGTGAGCTGCACACCGTGAAGGACTCCGACTTCGACGCCCTGTTCTGGGAGGGCGTCGCCCGCAGGGAGTCCCGCGAGCCGCTCCAGCACATCACCGGGCGGGCCTACTTCCGCTACCTGTCCCTGGAGGTCGGGCCGGGGGTGTTCGTGCCGCGCCCGGAGACCGAGATCGTGGTGGGCTGGGCGATCGACAGGCTGCGGGAGATGGACGTCGCCTCGCCCGTGGTCGTGGATCTCGGCACCGGGTCCGGTGCCATCGCGCTGTCCATCGCCCAGGAGGTCGCGCTGGCCACCGTGCACGCGGTCGAGGTCGACCCGGACGCCTACGGCTGGGCCAAGCGCAACATCATCGAGCACGGTCAGGGCCGCGTCCACCTGCACCCGGAGGATCTGGCCGACGCCCTCTCCGAGCTGGACCATCAGGTCGACCTGGTGGTCTCCAACCCGCCGTACATCCCGCCCGGCGCGATCCCCCGTGACCCCGAGGTCCGCGACTACGACCCGCACCGTGCGCTGTACGGGTCGGGCAGCGACGGCCTCGACGAGGTCAGGGCCGTCGAAAGGACCGCCAGGCGCCTGCTGCGCCCCGGTGGCTTCGTCGCCGTGGAACACGCCGATCAGCAGGGCACCCCGGTCTATCTGATCTTCTCTGAGGAGAACGGCTGGCGCGACGTCCGCAGCCGCCAGGATCTGACGCGCAGGGACCGCTTCGTCACCGCCCGCTTCGGCCAGGAATAGGATGCACGCCGTGAGCGAGGGGATCCTGGCCGTCGGTGACGTGCCGGTGGACGAGGAGGTACGCGAATGCGCGTAGCGAGCGATCCTGAGGAGGCACAGTGAGCCGACGTTTTGACTGCATCGATGCCGAGCAGCGCGCCGCGGGCCTGGTAGAGGCCGCGTCCGCCGTACGGCGGGGGGAGCTCGTGGTGCTGCCGACCGACACCGTCTACGGTATCGGCGCAGACGCCTTCGCACCCGCCGCGGTCACCGCCCTGCTGGAGGCCAAGGGCCGCGGCCGTGACATGCCGGTGCCCGTGCTGGTCGGGACCGTCCGGGCGGCCAACGCCCTGGTGGAGAACCTCGGTCCGTACGGCCAGGATCTCGTCGACGCCTTCTGGCCGGGGCCGCTCACGCTGATCTGCCGCGCGAACCGATCGCTCTCCTGGGACCTGGGGGACGCCAAGGGCACCGTCGCCATCCGGATGCCGCTGCACGCGGTCGCCCTCGACCTGCTCAAGGAGACCGGCCCGATGGCCGTCTCCAGCGCCAACCGCTCCGGTGCCCCCGCCGCGACCAGCGCCGCCGACGCGGAGAAGCAGCTCGGCGACTCGGTGTCGGTCTATCTCGACGCCGGGCCGTGTGAGAGCGACACCCCTTCGACGATCCTGGACCTGACCACCGCGGTGCCCAGGTTGCTGCGGCGCGGGGCGATCGCGGTGGAGAAACTGCGCGGCGTGATCGGCTACGTCGCCACCGACGCTGGTCCCGAGCCTGACGGTGGCACAGAGTCCGGCGGGTGAACGTGGACCCGAGCGTTCCCGTCCTTCTCGTCAAGATCGGGCACTACCCGCTTCACCACGGTGCGGTCGGTGTCGTGCGGACGCTGGGACGGCTCGGGGTCGCGTCGCCGAGAGGCGCCTGACCGCGGCTGCGCTCTCCGTCACCGAACCGGTTGAGCATCTCGTGCGGGGGCTGCGGGAGATCGCCGGGTCGCTGCCGGGGAAGGCGGTGGCGACGGACGACGAGGCGGATCCGGGACGTGATCTCCTGAGGGTTCCCGCGCCCGGCGCCGTGCGGCCCATGTCCATGATCCATGCCATCTGATTATCACCGTGACGCGGGGCGCTCTCCCCGGTACCTTGAAGTGGGCCGACACTTCCGGGAGACGTCCATGGGCAAGTTCGAAGGAATGGACCCCAAGCTGGTCCGCGACCTGTTGTCCGAGGTGCGGCGGGCGGCCGATCAGATGCGGAACGTCGAGGGCAAGGTCACCCAGCTGATGAGCGGGGCCGGCCTGTCCTCGCAGTCGACCCACAGACCCGTCCAGATCGCCGACGCGTGCGACGTGATGGTCCGTGACGTCTCCGCTCGCGTGGCGTTGCTGGAGAAGAGGATCAACCAGAACGCGACGGCACCTCCCGCCGAGCCCAAGACCGGGGAGACGAAGCCCGACAGCGGCACGGCGGGCGATGACGCGAAGCCCGAGACCCCGAAGGCCGACGGCCTCAAACCGGCGGTCGGAGCGGACGACAAGCCCCGCGTCGGTGACCAGTCGGCCGGGAGCACCCAGCGTGACGATCCGAAGGACTCCCCCAAGCCGGAGCCTCCGAAGGGTGACGAGGCCAAGCCCGAGACAGGCTCGAAGGGTGACGAGGCCAAGCCCGAGACAGGCTCGAAGGGTGACGAGGCCAAGCCGGAGGCGGGCTCGAAGGGTGACGAGACCTCCCCGAGGGACGGTTCGAAGGAGACGCCGAAGCCGGAGGCGTCCGGGGCCGACGACCGGAAGCCGGACACGGGTTCGAAGGGTGACGAGACCTCTCCGCGCGAGGGAGACTCCCCCAAGGAGAACGTCAAGACGGTTGACACCGCACCGCGCGAGACCCCGAAGCCGGATGCCACGCCCACGCCGGAGGCGCCCAGGGCCGAGGACACGCCGCGTGAGGCTCCGAAGCCGGATCCCGTACCGGAGGCGCCCAGGGCCGAGGACACGCCGCGTGAGGCTCCGAAGCCGGATGCCACGCCCACGCCGGAGGCGCCCAGGGCCGAGGACTCGCGGCCGGAGACGCCGAGGGTCGAGGATTTGAAACCCGCGGTTCCCGGGCCCGGTGAGGGGCCTCAGGACGGGGGACGGCCGGTTGACGACGTGCCACGCCAGACGCCCGAGGCCCCCGGCCCGGATGCCACCCCCGTGCCGGAGATGCCCAGAGCCGATGACACGCAGCCGGAGATCGTCAATGTGAACGACACGATGCCTGGCGGGGAGGATTCCGACGCCAAGGGTGACTCCGGTTCCAAGGGTGACGAGACGACACCGCGGGGGGACGGCTCCGTGGGTGGCGCGCCGGTTGACGATCCCGACGCCAAGGGCGACTCCGGTTCCAAGGGCGACGAGCGCTCGCCCAGGCAGGAGGGCAACACGTCCGGCAACGACATCCTCGACAGTTACCGGAAGGACCATCCCGACGACATCGACCAGAGCGGCGATCAGCGGGCGAAGGTCGTGGAGGTCGACGGTGTGAAGGTGCTCCAGATCCCGCTCGACTCGCCCACGGCGGCCGAGGTCGACGAGTTGCTGAAGAACATCGAGGACATTCCGCCGCTGGAGATGCCTACGGTCGACAACGTCTCCGCCACGGCGGGGCAGCCGGGCTGGGTCGAGCCGCACGGCCCGCTCGATTCGGCCAAGCCCGACTATCCGCCCCTCGACACCGCGGGACCCACCACCGACCAGACCGTCCAGCCGCCGGGCACGGGGGGTGACGCCACCCCCGAACCCGCCGGTACGACCTCAGGTGAGGCGGCTGTTCAGCCGCAGGCCACGACCTCCGCCGTACCCGCCGTCCAGACGGCGGGTACGGCCTCCGGTGAGGCGGCCTCGCAGCCCGCCGTGGTGCCGCGGGGAGACGCCGGCACGCCGTCCATCGGTGACGCGGTCTTCAGCGAGGCGCGAGGGGCGGAGGATGCCGCAGGGGGCTCGGGACAGTCGGCGGGGACGGCTCCCGGGGGGGTGGCCGCCGCACCGGACGGTTCGGTCGCCCGGTGGGCCGGCGACGGCGACGACGTCGTCACCGCGGAGGCGAGCCCTCTCGATCTGGACGCCCTCAGGACGCTCGCCGACAACGCCCGGGAGATCGAGCCGCTGGAGATGCCCGGCGTGCGGGTGCCGGAAGGGGAGACCTGGGGCGAGGGGGCCTGGGCGCCCATGGACATCGGGCCCGACGGACCGGCGGGCGACGTGGAGCCGGGGAATCCGCTGCGGCCGATCCCGCCTCCGGGAGGCGGGCAGTGAGCGGGGGTGGGGACCATGTCGGCGAGCCCGACTCCCGGGCCGGTCGGCACCGCTACGGCGTCGGGCAGTGAGCGGGGGGCAGGGACTGTGTCAGCGAGGGTGAGGAGCCTGTGATGTTCGTGGATCCACCCGCACCGCAGCCGCTGCAGCCGGGGGAGACCCCACCGGCCTCGGGCGGCGGCGGTCTGCCGTCCTCGGACGCCGCCACGGCGTGGGAGTTCAACCCCGAATACCAGCGGCTGGTCATGATGTGGCGGCAGGTGCTTCCCGCACTCGACACGCTGACCGCCAGCCTGGACAAGGCCTACCAGCTCGCCAGGAGCAGGGATGTCTGGGACGCCCCGGTCTCCGGCCGCTACGTCGAGGACATGACGGAGTGGCGTACCCGTCTCGGCCTCTACCGGCAGGCGATCCTGACCTCGATCAGCGACCAGGCGGCCGACACGCCGAGATGGGTGCCGGTGGGAGCCGGGGCCCCGCACGCCTTCTCCTGACGTCCTCCCCGGCTCGGAGGCGCCGGCCGGGTCCTTCGGCGCGAGGCCCGCGGGCCGGGCGGTTTTCGAAGCCTCCCGGGGGACGACGCCAGGGGCCTTCCCGGGGCGTGCGTTTCCGCACGGAGACACGCCTTCCCGTGGCGACACCTCTTTGACCTGGGATAACCGGGGTAGCCGGGCTTACAGTGGGGGTGAGTTGTCATCTTCGGGATGTGAGCCATGGGCGCAGAGTCGTACTACGGGCCGGATTTCGGCCTACTGCAGCGCGAGGATCCGGAGATCGCCCGTGTGCTCCTCGACGAGCTCGACAGGCTCCGCAGCGGCGTCCAGCTGATCGCGAGTGAGAATTTCGCCTCGCCCGCCGTGCTCGCCGCGCTCGGCTCGACGCTCACCAACAAGTACGCGGAGGGCTACCCCGGCAGGCGCTACTACGCCGGATGCGAGGTCGTCGACCGGGCCGAGCAGCTCGCGATCGACCGGGCCAAGCGGCTGTTCGGCGCCGATCACGTCAACGTGCAGCCCCACTCCGGCGCCTCGGCGAATCTGGCGGCCTACGCGGCACTGCTCCAGCCGGGCGACACGGTGCTGGCGATGGCGCTGTCGCACGGGGGCCACCTCACACACGGTTCCAAGGTCAACTTCTCCGGCCGCTGGTTCGACGTCGTGGCGTACGGCGTGCGCAGGGACACCGAGCTGATCGACTATGACGAGGTCAGGGACCTGGCGTTGCAGCATCAGCCCAAAATGATCATATGTGGTGCCACCGCCTATTCCCGAAAGATCGACTTCGCGGCCTTCCGGGGGGTCGCCGATGAGGTGGGCGCCTGGCTGCTCGCCGACGTCGCGCACACCATCGGGCTGATGGCCGGGAACGCCCTGCCGTCCGCCGTGCCGTACGCGGACGTGGTGACCTTCACCACGCACAAGGCGCTGCGCGGCCCGAGAGGGGGCGGGATCATGTGCACCCGGGAGCTGGCCCGCAGGGTCGACCGCGCGGTCTTCCCCTTCGTGCAGGGCGGCCCGCTCATGCACGCGGTGGCGGCCAAGGCCGTGGCGTTCGGCGAGGCGCTGCGCCCCGAGTTCGCGCGGTATGCGCGGCAGGTGGTGACCAACGCCCAGGTACTGGCCGACGCCCTGGCCGCCGAGGGGATGCGGCCCGTCTCCGGCGGCACCGACAGCCATCTGGCGTTGATCGACCTGCGTGACGTCGGGGTCTCCGGCGCGGTGGCCGAGCAGCGGTGTGGCGCGGCCGGGATCACGCTGAACCGCAACGCGATCCCCTACGACCCGGAGCCGGCCACGGTGACGTCCGGGATCCGGGTGGGCACCCCCTGCGTCACGACCCAGGGAATGGGGGCCGAGGAGATGAAGGCGGTGGCCTCGATGGTGGCACAGGCCATCCGCAACCCCGACGCAGTGGGTGAAATACGGGAGCGCGTCGCGGCGCTGACGAGCCTCCATCAGATATATCCCAGCGAACTATGAGCTGTTCTGTGGCGTTTTCCGGTCACAGGTGGCCGGACTATCCGCGAAACTGGTTCCGTGCGCGAATACCTACTCATGGCGCTCGTCGCGGCCGCGGTGACATACCTGCTGGTCCCACTGGTCCGCGTTTTCGCCGTCCGTATCGGTGCCATGCCCGAGGTCCGCGACCGTGACGTGCACACCACGCCGACGCCCAGACTCGGTGGCCTGGCGATGTACGGCGGTCTCGTCGCCGGTCTGCTGATCGCCGGCGAGCTGCCCTACGCCGGGGGCAAGCTGGCGGCCGAGGGCCAGGGCAAGACGGTGATCGCGCTGATCGCCGCAGGAGGGCTGATCACGCTGACCGGCTTCCTGGACGACTGGCTGGGGATGGACGCCCTCGTCAAGCTCGCCGGGCAGATCGGCGCGGCGGGCGTGCTCGTCGCCTTCGGCGTCAGCCTGCCGTGGCTCCCGCTGCCCACGGCGCTGGGCGGGCAGACCATTCTCGACTCCACGCTGAGCCCGCTGATCACGATCCTGATCGTGGTCGTCATGATCAACGCCGTCAACTTCGTCGACGGGCTCGACGGCTTGGCCGCCGGGATCGTGGGCATCGCCGCGATGGCCACATGGACGTACTCGGTGGCCCTGTCGAAGGACTACGGCAACACCAGCATCAACGTGACGGCGGTCATCGCCTCGGTGCTCATCGGGATCTGCCTGGGCTTCCTGCCGCACAACTTCCACCCGGCGAAGATCTTCATGGGGGACACCGGGGCGATGCTGATCGGCCTGGTCCTCGCCTCCACGATGATCCTGGTGACGCCGCTCGACTCCAGCAGCATCAACCGCTTCCCCGTCATCCTCCCCCTGCTCGTGCCGGTCGCGATCCTGGTGCTTCCGCTGCTCGATCTGATCATGGCGGTGGTCCGGCGCACGTCCAACGGCCTGTCGCCGTTCGCACCCGACCGAGGGCATCTCCACCATCGCCTGCTGGACATCGGACACTCACACCGCCGCAGAACGCGGTGATCGTGTCATAGACCTCGTCCACCCGGGTGAAGTCGTGCACGGGCTTCCCGCCGTCCTCCCGGTAGACGCCGAGGTCGTCGCAGA
>NZ_JBEXUE010000304.1:0-12370 GCF_040614275.1 Streptosporangium sp. NPDC006013 | reverse complement strand
TGCTGGAAAGGCGACTGTCACGGGCCGCCATCAGGTTCGATGCCGTCTCGCCATGACTTGGCCAGGTAGTAGAGGCCGATGCCCAGTCCGGTGGTCAGCAGGACGAGCCCGAGGACGATCATGGCGATGATGGTGGGCCATTGGAGATGCTGCGGTAGGTGCAGGGCCAGGAACCACGATCGGGTGACCTGGCCGGTGGTCAGCATGAGCGCGGGCACGATGCCCTGGGCCGCCAGGGGCACCCAGCACAGGGTCAGGCTCACGATGACGTAGGTACGCCGGCCCGCGGGGGCCAGGTCGAGGCCGAGCCTTTCCAAGCCGAGGTCGGGCTTGGGCAGGTGCGGCCTGCCCGGTTCCAGAGCCGGGAGCGGGCGACGGGCCGGTCGTGTCCGCTTGGGCGGGACACCGGTTCGCAGGTGCAGGAGCAGTTCGGGCGCGCTCGACCGGAGTCTGGCGGCGGCCAGATGACCCAGCAGCCAGGCGAGCACGGCACCGCTGATCAGGCCCACGGCCGCTCCCGCCCAGGCGGGGCCGAGCCATACCGCGAAGTAGGCGGGGGCGGCCGTCGCTGCGGTGAGGATCAGCACCAGCAGTACCTGGGTGAAGTCGGTGCCGTTCTCCAGGAGGTTACCGCCTCTGCGGTGCGGGTCGATCATGGGCACCGGCCGCAGGACCGACACCAGCACGGTCACACCCGCCCCGCCGCCCAGCAGCGCGGGCACGAGCGCGGCCAGCCACGGCCACAGGTCGTACTGGCCGGTGAGGGCGAGCGCGGCGAGGGTGAGGACGATGGTCGGCGGTGCCGTAACCATGAGCCAGGCGAGCTGACGGCCGTGGATGTCGTGGCGCGCGGCGCCGGGGATCATCATCTTGCCCCAGAGCTCGGTGCCGTCCTCGCCGTACAGGTTGGCGGAGATGGCGGCGGTCCACAGGGCGAAGACCAGGCCGCTCCAGGGCAGGAAGACCGGTGCGCCGACGGCCAGCGGCAGCAGGCAGAACACCAGCGCGTAGCACAGGGCGAAGCACAGGTAGTGGAAGCGCAGCAGGTCTCTGGACCAGGTGCGCAGTTCCCTGGCGGCGACCGCGGTCACCGGGCCCCGCGCCCACCCGCCAGAAGCGTCCCGGGCCGGGCGTCCGCTCGCGCGCCGGGTGGTCAGCCGCCGCTTTAGCAAGACGGCCCAACCGTACAAACAGACAACGCTGAGTACGGCGAGCCCCGCCAGGGCGGCGGCTGCCGTGAGCCACTGGCCCTGCCCGGCCGCCCGCACGGCGACCAGGCCCCAGCCGGAGGGCAGCGCCCTGACCCAGGTGGAGAAGGAACCGGGGAAGCCGGTGCGCAGGGCGGCCTGCACGAGGGGCGACAGCACCCAGCTGGAGTGCAGGGCGGCCAGGATGGCGGCGCTGATGAGAGCGGCCAGCGCGGCGCCCGTCTTGGACCGCATGACCTGGCCGAGCGCCGCGGTGACCAGCCGGGAGGCCAGCACGCACAACACCAGTTGGAGGGCGATGGCGAGCATGCCGACCGCTGTGGCCGCCATGCCAAGTTCGGCCTTGACGGCCAGCACGACGAGCGCGGCGAAGGCTACGAGCGTGACGACGGGGGCGACGCCGATGAAGGCGGCCCCGGTCAGCCCGGCCGCGAGACGGCGCGGGGTGAACGACAGCAGCGAGAAATGCTCGGGGCGCAGTGTCTCATCGCCGCCGCCAAAAAGCGCGGGGCCCAGCAGCCAGCCGGCGGTCCACAGGGCGAAACCCGCGCCGAGCAGGTCGAACGGCAGCGACGCGACCGGATAGTCGCGCCCCGCGAGCACGATCAGGCCCGTCGCGAGGGCCAGTCCGGCCAGGGCGCCGGTGACCATCTGGGTGGCGCGCTGGCCGGTCATGGAGTTCTGCAGCACGGCCAGCTTCATTTTGATCAGGAGGACAACCATGCCAGCTCACCCACCTCGGGGATCTGGCCGCCGACCAGGCTCACGAACCGCTCTTCCAAACTCCGGCCCGACCGCACGGCCTGCAGCGGTCCCGAGGCCACGACCCGGCCGGAGTCGATCACCGCCACGTGGTCGCACAACTGCTCGATCACGGCCATCACGTGGCTGGAGAACACCACCGAGCCGCCGCCGCGCACGAACCGCTGCAAGATCACCTTGATCGTGGCGGCTGAGACGGGATCGACCGCCTCCAGCGGCTCGTCCAGCACCAGCAGCTTCGGGGCGTGCAACAACGCCGTGGCCAGGCCGATCTTCTTGCGCATGCCGGTGGAGTACTCCATGACCAGGGTGCGCTCGGCTGCGTCCAATTCCAGAATCTCCAGCAGCTCACCCGCCCGCCGCTCGACCTCCTTAAGGTCCATGCCACGCAGCAGGCCGGTGAAGCGCAGCAGCTCGCGGCCGGTCAGCCGCTCGGGCATGGACAGCCCATCGGGCAGCACGCCGATCAGTTTCTTGGCCTTGGGGGCGTCGGCCCATACGTCGAGGCCGAAGATCTCGGCCCGTCCGCCGTCGGGGCGAAGCAGGCCCACCGCCATCGACAACAAGGTGGTCTTGCCCGCTCCGTTGGGGCCGACCAGACCGAAGAACGATCCGCGTCGCACCTCCAACTCGATGTGGTCGACCACCAGCTTGCGGCCGAACGTCTTGGTCAGACCGTCGAGCCGAAGCGCCAGGTCTGTGCTTGGTGCTCCCACGGCGTCCCTCCTATTATGGTACGGCACGTGCCGTGCCGACTGTGAAGCATGCTGGAGGGCGGTCCCCATTGTCAATACGGCACGTGCCGTTCCATTATGGTGGTGAGATGACTGACAAGCGCAGCAGCAGTGCCGCCGACCGGACCGAGGCCATCATGCGGACCACGCTGGAGCTGGGCCAGGAGATCGGCTACGCCAAACTCAGCATCGAAGCGGTCGCGGCCCGCGCCGGCGTCGGCAAGCACACGATCTACCGCCGCTGGTCGTCCAAGGGAGCCTTGTTCCTCGACTCGCTCATGTTGTTGAACGGTCCTGCCCTGGACTACCCCGACACCGGCGATGTCATCGCCGACCTGCGCCAGCAGATCCACGCGGCCATCGATCTACTGGACCGGCCACCCGTGGGTCCCCTGTATCGGGCCCTGATCGCTGAGGCCCTGCTCAATCCTCAGGTCGCGGCGGCGCTCAACGACCACTTCATCACCCCACAGGCGGAGAAGACCGTCGCCCGGCTGAAGGTGGCCCGCGATCAAGGTCAACTGTCACCCGACTTCGACCTGGATCTGGCGATGGACATCCTGTCGGGCCCGTTGTACTTCCGGGCCCTGATCACCCAAGAACCACTGACGCACGAGTACGTCGACCGCGTGATCGAGGCCCTCTTCGCCGGGATAGGACCCAGGCCTTGATGGCCCGGCGCTCGGGTCAAGGAGACGGTGATGGTTGACCGGTTCCGCCTGGTCGCATTCGGTAGGTTCGTCACCGACTGGGAACGGGAGAACGACCCGGTCGGCGGCAACCCGGGTGCGGAAGAATTCCACGCGAGGGCGCGGGAGATCCTCGGCGAGCCGAAGCCCGGCAGCGCCCCGGCCCGGGTGCTCTACACGCGGGGTGGCCGCCCGATCTGACCGCCCCCACCTGCTCGGGCCTCGGTGTTTCAGGCCGTTGATCTGCCGCTTGGCGAAGTCCTGACCCGAGCGGTCCAGGTCCTGGACGACGTCGATGATCTCCAGGTTCGTCCGCTGGGCCATCTGCTCGCAGGCGTCGATCTGGATTTCGGGGGAGTGGAGTTCCGCCCGCCCCACGACGGCGGACACCCGCACGTAGATTTTGGCTCGTCTACGTGCGGGCATGCGATCGCCTCCGGGTGTTGGGAAGTTCTGGACGGCCGAAGTACCTGGTCAGTCCTTTTGTGGGTGCTCTATCGGCAGCCCTCCACCCTCGGCCCCGGGAGCGTGGACCGCTGTCCGGCGTTCGGGGGACGGAGCCGGACAGCCACGACCCTATGCGTCGGCCGATCCGGCGTCTGCGTAGAAATACACCCCTGCCGCGGGCGGATCGTGGTGACCGGGAACCCCTATGCCCACTCGGCCAGGATCGCGGTTTCCTTCTCCGGATCGATGCCGTGCCCGCGGAACGCGCGCTCTGCCGGCGGGACGTCACGCAGCCACGCCCAGGTGTCGCGTACGGTCTCGGCGACCGGGCGGCAGGTCAGCCCGGCCGCGATGGCCTTCGCCGACGAGGACAACCAGACCCCGGCGAACTCGGGGCCGTCGGGAGCCCAGACCGGGAACTCGGTCCACGGCGACACCTTCCGATCGAGCAGGAAGCGGTCGTCGACCCAGACGAACTCGGCGTCCGAACCGGTCACCGCGCGGCACTCGGCCAGCCAGTCACCGTAGGTGGTGTTGCCGCGCACCCCGCCGGTGAGGAAGCGGTCCGCCGTCCCGGCCTCGGCATGGGTGAGGACGAACGCGGCGATGTCGCGGACGTCGATGACCTGCATCGCCCGGTCCGGGTCACCCGGGGCCAGCACCCGCCCGCCCCGGGAGATCCGGTCCAGCCACCAGGGCAGGCGGCCCACGTTCTCGTACGGGCCCAGGATGAGACCCGGCTGGATGATCAGTACGTTGCCGTCGAAGCCCTCCTCCACCGCCCGCTCGCAGCCCGCCTTGAGCATGCCGTAGTGACCGTCCTCGGGACCCGCGTCCGGCGCGCACTCGAAGAGCGGTGAGCTCTCGTCGCACTCCCGCTCGGGGAAGTCGGAGAGAGCCGAGATGCTGGAGATGTACGCGTAGCTGCCCGCCCGGCCGGCAAGCCTCCGCACCGACTCGCCGACGACCCTCGGGACCTGCCCGTGGACATCGATGACGGCGTCCCACTCCCGGCCCGCCACCAGGCGATCCAGGTCCTCCGGCACCTCACGGTCGCCCCTGACCGACTCCACGCCCGGCAGGTCGACCCCGTTGCGACCCCGGTTGAACGTCGTGACCTCGTGCCCGCGCCGCAGCGCCTCCTGGGTGATCGCCCGGCCCAGGAAAACCGAACCACCCATGATCAGAATCCTCATAGCGCCTCATTCTTGGCGCCCGGCGGATACGGGACCACAGGCTTTCACCCGTAGCGCAAGCCATCTGCTCACAGCGGACGGCTCGCGATCGGGGGATGCTCCAGCAGGTGCACCCGGGCGGTGCCGATGTCGAAGTACATGCCGACCAGCTCCAGGTGCCCGGCGCGGAACAGCCGGTCCACCTGCGGGTAGGTCCGGAGGTTCTCCAGTTGCTGGATCACGTTGACCCGGCAGAGGCGGTCCAGCGGGCCCTCGTCGTCGCCGGCGCTCTCGCCCGCGATGAACCGTGCCAGGGTGTGGTTGCCGTGGCGTAGCCAGCGGCCCAGCGCCGGCAGACCCGCCGCCTTCTCACCTCCGCTGAGCAGGGCGGTCATCGCCCCGCACCCCGAGTGCCCGCAGACCGTGATGGTGCGGACGTTGAGCGCGTCCGTCGCGTACTCGATCGTCGCGGCCACCGAGTCGTCCGCCGGCACGGAACCCAGCCGGGGCACCAGGTTGCCGAGGTTGCGGAGGGTGAACAGGTCTCCCGGGCCGCTGGCGGTGATCAGGTTCGGCACGATACGGGAGTCCGCGCAGGTGATGAAGAGATGCGAGGGCTCCTGCCCGCGGGCCATCCCGTGCAGGAGGGGACGGACCAGCGGTGCCGTGCGCTGGTGGAACTCCCGCGCCCCGGCCAGCAGGTCGGGCACAGCGGGACTGCCGCCGCGGGGCGCGTGCCGGGTGGCGACCAGCGGATGGCGGGTCGAGCGCCGCCCGCTCCGCCGGTGGGACCAGGGCAGCCACCACCGGTCGGGTGCCAGGGGCGGGGTCTTGGCAGGGAACATCCGGGCGCCGCTGGCCGCCATGGCGTACCACTCGTCGTGGATCTCGTCGATGTCCACGCTCCCGCCGCCGCGCTCGTGCTCGTGCCGCCAGTCGTGGATGGCCTCAAAGGCCGCGTTGTCCATGAAGTCGATGTTCAGGTCGAGGTCGACCGAGGCGCCGGCCGGGATGGCCCGCAACTCCGAGGTGAGCGTGGGCACCCCCAGGAAGGTCAGCGAGCCGCCGATCACCACGTGCCAGCGGCCGTCCGGCTCGGCGGTGGCCCGCACGGTCACCCGGGTGAGGCGGCGCAGCGCGAACAGCGCGGCGAGGCCGAGGCCGACCAGCACTCCCTCGGCGAGGCCGAGCAGCACCACCCCGGCCATCGTGACGACGTACACCGGCACCTCGCTGTGGCCGCGCAGGTTACGCAGATGCCCCATGTTGACCATCTGCACGCCGATGAAGACCAGCAGCGCGGCCAGCGCCTCCATCGGGATCAGGGCGATCATCCACCCCAGGCCGACCGCGAACAGCAGGATCCACACGCCGTGCATGATCGTGGACCAGCGGCTGCGCGCCCCCGCCCTGACGTTGGTGGTGCTGCGGACGATGACCCCGGCCACGGGCAGGCCGCCCAGTGCGCCGGTCACCATGTTGGCCACGCCCTGGCCGATGAGCTCCCTGTCGAGGTCGGAACGCCTGCCCTCGTGCAGCTTGTCGACGGCCACCGAGCAGAGCAGCGACTCCACCCCGGCCAGCAGCGCCACGATGAGCACCGCGGCGATGATCCCGTGCCAGTCACCCGTGGGCCAGAGCGGGGTGGCCCAGGAGTCCAGGCTGGCGGACAGGTCGATCCGGGTGACCTCCCAGCCGAGTGCCCAGGCGGTCACCGAGGCGGCGAGCAGGGCCGCCAGCGGCGCGGGGAAAACCCGCAGCCGTGCCGGCAGACGGGTCCAGGCGACCAGGACCGTGATGGTCAGCAGGCCGACGAAGACCGCGTGCGTGTGGTTGTGGATGATCTGCTGGGGCAGCTCGATCAGGTTCTCGATCGCGGAGCGCTGCGGGTTCCCGCCGAGCACCACGTGCAGCTGGGCGAGGGCGATCACCACGCCCACCCCGGCGAGCATGCCGTGCACCACGGCGGGCGAGACCGCCAGCGCCGAGCGGGCGACCCGGCAGACGCCCAGCAGCAGTTGCAGGACGCCCGCGAGTAAGGTGATCATGCAGGTGGCCCGCCAGCCGTATCGCACCACCAGATCGGCGACCACCAGGGACAGCCCCGCGGCGGGCCCGCTCACCTGGACGACGGAGCCGCCCAGCAGGCCCGCCACCACGCCGCCCACCACACCGGCTATGAGTCCCGCCGCCAGTGGTGCTCCCGAGGCGACCGCGATGCCCAGTGAGAGGGGCAGTGCCACCAGGAAGACCACCAGGGATGCGGGTAGGTCGTACCGCAGCACGGAGGCGATGCGACCCACCGTAAACAAACCGTCGCTCTTCGTGTCCGTCTCCATGTGCAGACCCTACGGGGCCGCGCCTCATCGGCCGGGCGTTTACCGTGGGCTTTTACGGAGGACGGGGAGAATCAGCGGTAATAGTCGGGGTAGTCGGGCTCCTGGGGTGCCCGATGGCGGTTGCCCCGCGAGCCGCCCCGGCCTCGTCCCTCGGCGGGAGCGGTCTCGGGGGCGGTGCCGTAGAGCTCGCCGTAGCTTGGCCAGCTCGCGCCGTCGCTCCCGTCGGGAGTGCCGGGCTCCGGCCACGCGGCCGGGCTGGCCGGGGTGGCGGGCTGGGGTTCGTAGCCGTACCCGCCGGTCGTCCCGCCCCGCGGGTCGGCCGGGCGGTCCTGGGCGGGGGGGAAGGCCCGGGAGGGGCCGGTGGAGGCGGAGATCGCCGGGCTCGGGCCGGTGACCGCGTCGTCGTCGATGGTGGCCCAGCCCGAGCTGACCTCGTACGAGCCCGCGGGCGGAGCGCCGTAGACCGGCGTCTGGTACGAGGAGTAGGACGGGGCCGGGTCGTCGAGGATGTCGGCGGTGTTCGCCGCCGGCCAGCCACCCGACGTCGGGCTCGTGGCCTGTGCCCACGGGTTGTCCGCCGGGGTGCTCTTGGGTGGCTGCGCCGGGGTGCGGTAGGAAGCCGCGAGCGGGTCGGGCGCGGGCGTGGCGGGGAAGCCGCCGCTGGTCGTGGGACCCATGGGGGGCATCGAGGCGGGCGGTCCACCGTTGCCCGGACGGGCACCGGACGAGCCGCTGCCGCTGGGCCGGGAACTCGCGCCGCGGCGAGGATACGAGCCACCGAGCGGGTCGTTCAGCGGGTCGGGCCGGGAGGGGGCGCCGTTGCCCTGGACGGGCTGGGGCGACGGCTGCGAGGGTGTCCGGTTCCCGCCGCGGCGAGAACTCGCCCGCGAGGGACGGGCGTCACCGAAGGCGCCGGGAGTGGGAGCCGCGAACGTCACGGTCCGCTGCTCGGCGAGTGACGCCGCGGTGGGAGCGGGGTTCGGCTGGACCGGGGCGATGAGGTCGTCGAGGCCGGAGGGCAGCGAGGCGGAGGCGACGGCCGGCTGGGGAGCCGGCCTGGCCGGTCGGGGAGCGGGGGGTTGCGGGGCGCCGCGGGACGGCTGGGGCCTGGTCGGGAGCGGTGCCTGCACTGTCGTCGCGTCGGCGTCGACCTGCTGGTTCTCCTTGTCGACGGGACGGCTCGCGCCCATCTGAGCTGCCAAGGGCCCTCCGAAACCGCCCTCGTCAGCCTGGAGCCGTGTCCAGTAGTCGTCGTCGTAGTCGTCCACCTGGCCGAACTCGTTCAGCCCGCGCTTGCCCCGGGAGCTCGGCGGCCGCGGCTGGCGCGGCGGCTTCGGCTCGTCGAACGGTGTCAGGTCGGGGGTGAAGTGGTTCATCTTTGGTTCTCTGGTGGCGAAGTCGTCGCTGGACATGGTCGGAGTCAGCGCCTCCTTCTCCGCCATCTCCCGCAGGCGTTCCGCGGGGAGCGCGCTCTCCCTGCGGTTCATCGACCGCATTCCCAGTGCCACGACGACGAGCACGAGGAGCACGACGGCGACCAGGCTTACTACGACCGCGATCATTGCACCACCCTCAAGGCCATGGCCTTACAGCGGCGCCGGTGAGGTCGCGCGGCCATCGACGCGACCTTCCCCCATGCATCACCTGCGCTTGGACATTGGATCTGATTGTGTCGGACCACTATGAGCGTTGTCACACCCTAAGTGAAGAATTGGTAACCATTACTACCTCCGGTGTTTGGCCAGTCACTCGATGTGCGCCGCGGTGAGCCGTCCCCAGGCGATCGTCTTGTCCGCGATGCTCCTCAAGGTCTGGTCAAGGGAGGCTCCCTTGCGAAGATCGACCTTGCCGTCGAGCGCGTAGACAGTGAAACGATAGTTCTCCTGGACGCCGCACGGGGGGCTATAGCCCACCTTGCCGTTCGTCGTGCTTCCCTCCACGGCTCCCACCGGGGCGCCGCCCTCAGGTAGTTCGTTGGTGCGGGGGTCGATGTCGAAAACGACCCAGTGCACCTCGCCGCCTGTCCGGGAGTTGCTGTCCGCCACGATCGCGACAGACTTCGTGCCCTCGGGCACGCGAGACCAGCGCAACGGGGGATTACCGGCCGAACCCTTGCATGAATAGTCGGACGGCAGGGGGCCGCCGTCTCTGACCCGGGGGCTGGAGACGCTGATCGGCTCCAGCTGAGATCTCTCCGTCGAGGCCATGCCGCTAGCCATCCCACAACCCGAGGACGCGACGACGAGCGCCGCGGCGATCGCCATTCCCGAGATGAGCCGCGGGCGGCGCGTAGACATGTTTGGCTGCCCCATGCCCGATGATGCTACGCGGGTCTGGAAGATGCGCAGACCGGATCGCGAGGTTCCGTGGGGGGGAAAAGGCCGAAAAACGGGCAAAATCGAGGGACGGAAGGGGCGAGAGTTAACATCAAACTGGTTTCGCCGTCCCCCGGCCGTCGCTCGCCGGTCATGTCCCGCCGTTTCCGGCGGCCGTGACGCCTGGAACCTCTGCGACGGCTGGAGCGCCCGTGGCGGCTGTGCCCCCGAGACGCCCCTCCAGTGGGCCGCCCCGCCCCTGCCGGATCCAGCCGGACCGGTTTCCTAGGCCCCGGCGGAAACTTCGTGCAGCGGCCTGTCTGGAGCCTCTCGGGGAGAGCCGCCCCGGAGTACGCCCAACGCGGCGAGGCATCGCCCGGCCGCGCTGGGCGGAGAGGACCCAGGGGCACTCAGGGGGCACTTCAGAGGCAGGGCGCTAGACGCGGCTGCGGAACGCGCGGATCGCCAGAGGGGCGAAGACCACGGCGAAACCGGCGGCCCAGAGCAGCGAGAAGAGCGCGGCCCTGGTGACGTCGCCGCCGATGAGCAGGCCGCGGATGGCGTCCGCCAGGTGCGTGACGGGGTTGAGGTCGGACCAGGTCTTCAGCCAGGACGGGAAGGTGGCGGAGGGCACCAGGGCGCTGCTGGTGAAGGTCAGCGGCATCATCGTGGA
The DNA here is from genome assembly GCF_040614275.1 of Streptosporangium sp. NPDC006013. NCBI lineage: Bacteria > Bacillati > Actinomycetota > Actinomycetes > Streptosporangiales > Streptosporangiaceae > Streptosporangium > Streptosporangium sp. NPDC006013. The sequence goes on along the minus strand of NZ_JBEXUE010000304.1, from coordinate 2,028 downwards.
GAAGGCGATCATCTGCACCTTCTCGGGGCTGGAGGCCTTCAACCCGATCAGCACCGACATCCAGGACATGGCCAGGGCGACCACGACCAGCAGCGCCAGGGCACCCAGCAGTCCGAAGAAACTGGTGGTGACCCGGAAACCCAGCACCATGCCGAAGCCGACCAGCAGGGCGAAGGCCCACACCTGCTTGGCGGTGTCGGCGATGATGCGCCCGGACAGGGGCGCGGTGCGGGCGATGGGCAGGCTCCGCAGCCGGTCGAAGACGCCCTTGGTGATGTCGGTGTTGAGGCCGATAGCGGTGGAGAGCGTGTAGAACAGGGCGTTCTGCACGAGCAGGCCGGGCAGGGCGAACTGCAGGTAGTCGCCGGTGGATCCGGAGATGGCGCCGCCGAAGACGTAGGTGAACAGCAGCAGGAACATGATGGGCTGGATGCTCAGATCCAGCAGCTCCCACGGGTTGTGCTTGATCTGAACCAGGCTGCGCCAGGCCAGTGTCATGGTTTGCTGCAGAGTTGCCAGGGGAGTGACGCGCTTGGCGGCCATCTGCGGGATGGTCGTCGTCAGTGTGGTCATCGGTTACTTCCAGCGTGGATACCCCCGCCTGCGGGCGGGGGAGGAAACGCGGCACTGTGCCGCGCTTCTGGGCGGGTGGTGTAGCCATAGCCGTCGGCTCGTTGGAGCAGGCGAACATGGCGGTGGTGGATGCCCTGCACGAGGCCGTGCCGGGTGCGGATGTTGAACCTGCCGGTGGAGCGGACCGCGACCCGTCCCGTGTGCGTCCCGGTTTTGGTGCCGGCCGGGACGATGGCGCGGACCAGGTCGCCGGTCTGATAGCCGTGGTGGCGTTTGGTTCGAGGTAGTGCCAGCCGGGGGAATCCGTAGCGGTCGCTGCGGGTGCGGCGATAAGTACCGCGCCCGGTCGCTGCGACCACCAGGACCGCGGACGGCCAACCGGTCACGGTGTTGAGGTGGCCGACGTGCAGGGCGTCGAGGGTGTGGGATTTCGCGGCGCCGGTGCGGGACCGGTTCCATTTCGTGCGCCCGCCGGGCGCGACGGCGACCGGTAGGCCGGTGGCCTTCAGCGCCCGCCACAGTGCCCACCGGGTGGCGTTCACGGCGGCGGCGTCCCGCAGGGGGGTCTTGACCTGCCGCAGCACCTTCGCCAGCACCTTCGGCCGGTCGGCCAGGAACTCCTCGACCAAGGTGGCGGCCTTGGCCTGGTTGCACGGTATGCATGCCACGACGAGGTTGCTGAGACGGTCGGAACCGCCTCGGCTGCGCGGGTGGAGGTGGTCGAGGTTCAGCGGTACGCCGCGGGCGCCGCAGTAGGCGCACGCCCGCCCCCACCTGGCCAGCAGGTACTCGCGGACCTCGTACCCGGCGAGGGTGCCCTGCTGGTATTCCACTCCTTCGAGCGGTCGTCCGGCCGACAGGGCGTGGGTGTCGAAGGAGACCCGCTCCACGTGCACGGCGGTGACGGGCGCCCACCGGGTCAGCCGCGCCACCCACGACAGGGTGGTGTCGACGCGGTGTCGCAGCGACGGCGCCAGCCACCCCTGCGGTTTCGTGCGGTTGTTGAAGCGGGGGGTGCGGTAGCGCAGGTTCCGCGACCGGCGCCCCCGGCGTAGAGCGGCGCGGGCGGTGAGCCTGTCGCGGATCTGCCCGCTCCGGTGGTCGAGCTGAACGCCGTACAGGCCGATGCGGTCGGCGCGGCCGGTGCGGAACACCGCGATGCCGGTGTGTTTGCTGCCGGGGTCGATGCCGACCTGCACACCCTGGACGACGGAGTCGGCCACGGTGCGGTCGCGCAGGCGGATGACGAACGGGGTGTGGCGCACCACCACCGCCCGGTCCGCCGTCGGCAGGCGGCGGGCACGAGCCGGGTGGCACGGGTCAAGCGGGTGGCTGTGCACGTCCAGGACGAACACGGCCGGGTGAACCTCACGGTTCGCTCCCTCGGACGCTTCAGCGCCCTTGGGGTGACGCCGGTCAGATGGTGCGGCCTGGCCGGTCTCCCCTCGCCCAGGT